>JAITAZ010000084.1 GCA_031283825.1 Planctomycetaceae bacterium
GGTTTTTGGTTATTTGTAATTATTCAGTCGAAGTATTTTTTAAGGGACATTAGGGACGTTTTAGTTTAAAATCTATTTGAAAAGACTCAATAGCGACATCTTTTGAGTCTTTTGGGAATCTCTAAAAATTATTTGTAACCACAGAGAATGCAGAGAGCATAAAGAAGTTTTTTAAAAAATTAAATTTTGATTTAAATCAATAATTCTTCTTTTATTAATTTATAGTAACCGTTCACGCTCAAGAGAAAAAATCCTACGCCCTGAAAGGGCAACGGAGTTTTAACCCGCCGCAACGCGGCGGGCTAGAATGCGCCAAAACGAATCGCCCTGAAAGGGTAGCGGAAAAATATTATTATGAATATTCGTTACAAATATTAACAAACAATATTCACAATATTCACTATATTCACTATATTCACTAAGAAATTCCGTTGCCTTTTTAGGGCGAAGGAAGATACTTTTTTCACGTAAATAATTACCAAAATACTCTAATTCCGAATTTGAAAACCGTGAACGGTTACTTTTATTTTATGGTCTTACTCCGGTGATGAATTCTTCTTCTTCCTCTTGAATTATTATTCTTGGCGTAACGACCATTAAAATACTTGAGGTATCTCTACCGATAGCAGTGTTCATGAATAATCTTTGAATGAAAGGTATTTTGTCTAAAATAGGCGTTCCTGATTCGATTCTTCCTTCTCTTAATCTTTTTATACCGCCCATTAGAATAGTTCCTCCATCTGGGACGCTCACAGTTGTTTGCACTGAAAACGACGCCATAATCGGTTGCTGAATCGTAACGCCTGAAGTTGCTCGCGTTGTTGTTTTCACCGTTCCGCGTTTTTCGTCGGCACTTGCCGCCGTTCCATTCGACGCTTCTGAACCGTCAGTTGTAGTTGAATCCGTTGCGTTTTCATCGCCTACATATCTGAACGTCGAGACCTTTGTTATCGTGTTAAATAACGGATTCAATGTCAAACGCACATACTGACGATTCGGAGAGACCGTACCGCGCACATTCAACATTTGCCCTTCATTCAACACCGCAATAATCGGCTGATAACCAATCGCAAAATCTCCGACAACCGGAACTACGCTCGTTACAAAAGGAGATTGCGTACTGTCAACCACAGAACCCATCTGACCATTGAAGATCATTACTTTCGGCGCTTGCAAAACATTACTTCGCGAATCGCCTTGCGTCGCGCTCATAAAGAAGTACGCCTCAATATCGCTCAAAAGCGCAAATCCCATACGAAGTCCAGAATCAGGATTAAATCCGCCATACATTGGGTCGGCTAGACCATACGTGTTTTGCGAAATCGGAATCGATAAATCAAATTGGAATTGACTCGGACCTTGCAAACCTACCGTAACATTATTTCCTTTTGCAATGCCTCCGCTTGTGCTACTGCTACTGCTTGTGCTTGTGCTACTACTGCTATCGCTTGAGTCGCTAGAATCTGACGAACTTGAATTATCGCCGTAAAGCACGACTTTATTCGCTGCGCCGTCGTTACGAAGTTTCGCTTGGAAATCTACGCCCATTTTTTCGTAGTAATCATCGCTAATCGTGATGTATCTCACTTCGACCGCGATTTGTAAATCGCTCAACTTACGCAATTGAGCAAGCAACTCTACAATTTCAGTATGAACCTCTTCCGTCTGCCGAACAACAATACTCATGTTCGGTTCAAACGGCGTAATTTCAGCTCCTTCGCTTTCGTTGTCTTTCCATGACGTTACGTTTTTTATCAGATTGATAATCATATCGTAATCTGCTCCGCCTCCTCCTGCGGCACCGTTTTGATTCTGGTCGGTTGACGGATTATTGGTGAAAGTCGTCCCGTTACCGTTGGGCGTTCCGCTTGAATATTGAGCTTGAATCATGCTAGGCGTTGAATTCGGATTGACCGCAACGCCGTTTGGATACGGCATATTCGAAGGCATTCCGTTATACGAAAACGGAACGGCAGGATTCAATCGTTGATTCGGATTATTCTGATTTACAGGTTGATTCCTCATTGCTCTTTCAATTGAATTTATCATATCGTGCGGCGAGCTGCCGTCGAAATCGGGTGCTTGTCTGATTAAATCGCCGATGTAATGAGTTTTTCTTTCGAGTCTTCCGCGTGCTTGTTTTGCGCTTGTTATATTTAGCATCTCATTCTTGACGACATAAGCTAAACCTTTTTGACCGAGTATCTGATTCAACACATTTTTCAACTTTATCTCGCTGTTCAAGTGGAACGACACCGGCGAATCCGACCTAATAAAAGCTTCTTCCAAAGCGTTCCAATCAACGTCGATATTCAAACCGGTCTGAGCGCGGAGCATATCAATAAATTCTCTGAATGCGATTGGGCGGTCAATGCTAAAAGAGATGGGCGTTTCAAGTTTTCTTATGATTTGTTTTTCAGTTTCGGGTCGGTCGTACAGCAAGTCGCTGAATGATTTTCGTTTTTTGATATTATCCCATGCGTTTGAAAATGAAATATCTCGTCTGAAAAGATTCTGGTCGAGGCTAGCGGTTTCATCAACTCTATGCAACGATTCGAGAACAGTTTCTGCTTTCAGATCGCGATTTTGCTCGCTTCGGCGGACGTTTGCAAGCATTTGAGTATGTTGAAGAAGTAATTTAGTTACAGGTTCGTTTGGCGCAAATTCGCGTAATTTTTTCGCCATAATAATTGCCTGATCGTAGTCTTGTGCCGCTGTTAGTCTTGTGCATTCATCGACGTAAGTTTTAATTTGTTCTTCTCTGCTTCGTGCCATTTCGCTTTCGTTTTTCAGTTTGCTCCAGACTTCTTGATTTTTAGCGTCGAGTTCGGATCGCGACTTATTTTGGTCGATATGTTTATGCGTCGTTGAAACGGCTTCTTCAACATTTTTGTAGAATGTAATTTTTGTCGTGTCATCGATCTGTGCGTCGTCGATTCGTTGTCGTGCTTTGTTTAGAATTTCGATAGCTTCGTCGTGCCGATGTTCGTTAGTCAGGCGTCGTGCTTCGGAGATCATTCTGATAATCTCTGAGCTAAGTTGTTGCAACGCCAAACCGCGAGCTTGTTTTGCTTGTTCGATAAAATCTGACGTATCGGGTAAACTAGTAGCATGACGGGTGCGGGTTGTGTCTTTTTGTTCGTTGTAAACGGCGTTTGATAATTCATTATTGTTGCTATTATTATTCGCGTTATTTATATTATTTACGCTGCCGGTATTATTTGTAACGTTGGTAGCTAAAGCGATTTGATTAGGGTCGGCGTTTGGTTTAGCGTTTGAATTAGCGTTTGGCTTAGCGTTTAAATTAGCATTTGAATTAGCAGCGTTTAAATTTGCGTTTGCATTTGCATTTGAATAAATCGGTTGACGAATAGATTGAGATCGAATAGCGATTTCTCCGAGTAATTTTGTTGGGTTATCTACGTCATTTGGAAATAGCGAGTCTGGCAACTGCATATTTTTCACGTTTAGGCAGAGGTTTCTTGCGCGTTCGATATCTTCGTTATTTATAGCTTCACGAGCGCTTTTCATCACGACGATAGCGTTGTCGAGTTGTTTCTGAGTGGCGAGCGAGAGTTGCGGATGTGCGTTTGTTGAATTTGCGTTAAGTTGAGTTTGCAGATTTTGTGCGGCGATTGAAGCGCGATAATTCTTGACGTCTATGATACGTTTTGCGACAGCTTGCGGCGTGAGACCGTTTCGATTATCCATTTCGTTGTAGAGTACATTTTGAGCGATTGCCGTATTATTTAAGTTTTCTGCGAGTTCAGCGTCTCCGTAGTTTAAAAACGAGTTTGCTTGAGACAGTAGAAACATGGCGAAGTTACGTCTGAATTGTTCGGTTGTTCCGTTTGCTCGTGCGAATTCGTCGAGCGAGTGATGTTGTTTGATGAGAGCGATTATTGCTTCTGGTCTATCTTCTGCGGGTTGGTATTGTAGATTTAATTTTTGTACGTCGTTGATGATTCGTTCAGCGTGAGCAATATCGCGAGCTGCGACGGCGCGTCTGGCTTCGTAAAGTTTTTGTGAACTGATTGCGCGAGCTTGCTCGATTGATAAAGGCGGCAAAGATGCAGGATTCGAAACATGACGAAAATCCGCCGGATTCAAATTCGGATTCGGATTCGGATTCGGATTTAGACTCGGAATAGGACTCGGAATAGGAGCTGACGCGGGTATCGGCGTTGGCGATTGATACGGATTTGACGTATTATAAGCGCGATTTGCCGTAGGTTGATGATTTATAACTTGTGCAAAGAGATTATTTGTGAAAATAATATTTGCAGTGGTTATGGTTAATCCGAGTAGTGCGGCGATTATGCCGTACAATTTTTTTGATGATGTTTTCGGTTTCAAGCTAAGTCTCTCCTTTTTGTAGCGCCGCGATTTCTTGTGCGGCGAACTTATACGATCAAGCGTTTGATATGTCGGTTATTCAATTTCTGTAACGATTTGGCGTAAATTTTATTTTAAATGACATCGAGCGTTTTTTTTGAAAAGTTGTAGAGGATATTTAATTTATAGCGATATTTCAAAAAAGACGTTAATAAAAAATAATCGTTATTTTGTCCTTTGACATCTTTTCAATCCGTGTAATCCGAATGACTGGAATAAACGGAAAAATCCAACGTCTCACAATACCATCGAAAAAAATAGCAATTTTCATTAGAAAAAAATCTCAAAAGAGCAAATAATCTGCAAAAAACTTTTTTTTGCTACAAACAGACCAATTAGAATAATCAGAATAAAATACCAGACAAGAAAATTTTGGTAATATATTACTCATGTTACGCTCTTGCTGATCCAGACAGGTAGGCAACCTTTCGCCGGAAGGTCGCGTTGCCTAAGGCAACAATAAAAAGGATTCGACAATAATTAAAATCAATTCAGATTTACAGTCGGCTAACGCCGACGCGACCTTTCGGCGAAAGGTCGCCTACCAGATCTGGGGTAGCAAGTGCGTAACATGAGACAATAATATAAAAAAAACAAGACCAATCTAAAATTATATTTTCCGTGAACGGTTACAAATAATTTAAGTGTCGCTAATTTAACAGATTTTAAATTTAAAAATTTCGGAGGGGGGTATTGACACGGGAGATTG
>JAITAZ010000107.1 GCA_031283825.1 Planctomycetaceae bacterium
TCGCGAGCGTGATAGCGCGGCGACGTTCCTTGTTTAAACGAGCTTTCATGTTCTTCGTCGATTACAATCAAGCCGAGATTCGGCAGCGGTGCAAAAATTGCGCTTCGCGTTCCGACGACAACTTGCACTTTGCCGCTTGCAATTATCGACCACTGATAACGTCTTTCTGAATCTGTCAAATGCGAGTGTAACACGGCTACGTCGTGAAATCTGCTCTTGAATCTTCCGACCGTTTGCGGCGTAAGACTTATCTCCGGCACCAATGCAATCGCCTGACGACCGTAAGACACAACTTCTTGAATTGCTTGAATATAAACTTCTGTTTTACCGCTTCCGGTTACGCCGTGAAGTAGAAAAATTTTGTGTTGACGTTGATCTATCGCTTTTTTGATTTGTTCAAGAGCGTTAATTTGATCGGGATTTAAATTATGCAATTCGGCGGATAATTGCGTTGTTAGAGATTGCGATTCGGCGGGTTCAAATTTTTCGCGTCGGATTGTTTTTGTACGAATTAATTGCAGACGTTTGAGAGTATCGATTGGCGCGGAGGAACATTTGGCGGCGAATTGTAATTCGGATGAAGTCAATGGTTGGTCGCTGTTTCGTAATATTTCGAGAACGTGAAGTTGTTTAATAGTTAGAATTGGTTCGGCGTTGATTTCTTTTTTGATTTCTTTTGTGGAGATTTTATTGTCTTGCGATTTTTGATTGGGTAATTTTTGTACGAAAATTTGTCGTGTTGCATTTTTTGGCGCGAGAGATTTTTGTTGTAGATTGTTTATTAATTTATCTGCGTTATCTGATACGTAGAGAACGGTAGTTAGACGCGTGCCGGCGTGCGATCTAACTCCTGCGGGAAGCATTGCCTCTAAGACATGACTGATTGGGCAAAGATATTCGTTAGCAATCCAATGGGTGAGTTGAATCATATTTTCGTCGAGTAGTCGTTTGTTATCGATTATTGATTGTATTGATTTTAGATTTTTATTTTTTAATTGCGGTAGAGCGCCGAGTGGTTGGAGTTCGATACAATATCCGTCGAGTAGTCGATTTCCGCGACCGAGCGGCGCCATAACTCTCATTCCGGTTTCGATGGAATTTTCGAGTTCCGGCGGAACGAGATAATCTAGAATTGCGTCGTATCCGCCTGTTGGAAAAGTTACGCGAGCAACTAATCGATTTGCTAAATCGTCTAATTCCCAAGCCGTCAATTCTTCTGAGTTTGACATAGTAGTATTCAAATCAGATTTAGACGGTTCGGTTTCAAAAAAAGTTGGTTGAGGCATTTGAAAAAATTAAGAATATTTCAGGAAATTTTTTGGAAACATTTATTGTTTTTTCTGGATAATTAATTAGTGGAAAATTTGTTTTGTCCATTGCGCCGCTTATATCGTTAATTGGAAACTCTTAGGAAATTTTTCTCTTGTGCGTGAACGGTTACACAAATTCTATGCTGATATATTACAATTTTTCTAAAAAGTAAAAAGCTGCCGGCTTTTTTAAACTGCTATCGCTTGAATTTTCGGTTAGAACCGCATTATTGAGCGTCTATTTAAATTTTGTAACCGTTCACGGTTTTAAAATTCGGAATTAAAGGTCGCATCGGCGTTAGCCGACGGTAAATCTGAATTGAATTTAATTATTGTCGAATCCATTTTATCGTTGCCTTCGGCAACGCGACCTTTCGGACAACTACTGCGTAACATGAGTCAATAATCCCAGATTTAAATTAGTGTGTCCCCAGTGTCCCCCAAGTCCCCTTTGTCCCCAACGTCCCCCCACAAAAATAATATGGTTTTTAAAAATTCAAAGCTAATTTTTGGGGGGACTTGGGGGACATTGGGGACGCTGGGGACATTGGGGACGTTCTTGTTTGAAATCAGTGATTAATGACTCATGTAGGCGACCTTTCGGACAACTACTGCGTAACATGAATTATGAATTTAAAAACGTGAACGGTTACGAAAAAAAAATTATATTGTCGCTTGAGGGGGGGAGTGGTACTTTATCGTTTTTAACGAACAATTATAATCATCACGCAATTTAACCGTAGAGAATTTCTAAAAACTCAATTGATATCAGAGAACATTAGAGTTCACAGAGAAGAAAATATATTCAATAAAAATATTCAATAAAAATATTCAATAAAAAGCCATGTCCCTACAGGATGTGAATTTGCTAAAATTTGAGTTATTAGAAATTTTCGCCAAAAATTACCAAAAATTAACTTACAATTAAACAACTAACAACAAAACTTAATAGTTACTTTAAATCAAAAACTAACCCCCAAAAAGGAAAAAAAACAAAATGACCCTCTCAATGACTCCATCAGAACAAAAAGCTATAAATACAATTCGTACCATCTCAATGGAAGCTGTCCAAAAGGCAAATAGCGGACATCCGGGAACTCCTATGGCGCTCGCGCCGCTCGGTTATATTCTCTTCAACGAAATACTACAATTCGATCCCGCACACCCCAATTGGTTCGCTAGAGATAAATTCATACTGTCCGTCGGACACGCCTCAATGCTACTCTACTCGCTTCTCCACCTTTCTCAAACTAAACAACTCGACCCAAACGGGAATCCCTCTAACGATCTCGCTATCTCTCTCGACGCAATCAAAAATTTTCGACAACTCGGCAGCCGTTGCGCAGGTCATCCTGAATACGGTCATGCCTCCGGTATCGAAGTTACAACAGGTCCTCTCGGCGCAGGAGTCGCTACCAGCGTCGGTATGGCTATCGCATCTCAATGGCTCGCCGCAAAATATAATAAACCAGACTTCAATTTGTTCAACTCAAATATCTACGCAATCTGCGGAGACGGAGATATGATGGAAGGCATAAGCTCCGAAGCCGCCTCGCTCGCGGGACACCTAAAACTCAATAATCTGTGCTGGTTCTACGACGATAACGGTATTACTATCGAAGGAAATACCTCGCTCGCCTTCTCCGAAAATGTCGCCAAAAGATTCGAAGCCTACAACTGGAACGTCATCAAAGTTGACGATATAAACGACCTGCCCCAACTCCGCTCCGCAATCAATTCATTCAAAAAAACAAAAGATAAACCAACTCTAATAATCGTCAAAAGTCAAATCGCTTTCGGATCGCCAAAATTAGCAGGCTCGCACGAAGCACACGGCGCGCCACTCGGCGAAGACGAAATCAAACAAACAAAAAAAATTTACGGATTCAACCCCGAACAAAATTTTTTCATCGACCAAGACGTTTACAAAACTTTCGAAAACGGAATCATTAAACACGGCGCAGAATTATTCAAAACTTTCAACGAACTCTTCAATAACTACAAAAAAAATTACCCCGACCTCGCCGCCGAACTCGAAACAATCTTCTCAAATAATCCTAACTCAAAACTCCCCGCCAACTGGGAATCAAAACTGACACCATTCCCCGCCGACCCCAAAGGTATGGCGTCGCGAGCCTCTTCCGGCAAAGTTTTAAATCAAACGGCTGAGACAATTACTTGGCTAATCGGAGGCTCCGCAGACCTCGCGCCGTCAAACGTTACTTGGTTGAAATTTCCAGAAGCAGGAGAATTTAGTACAGAAAATCGAACAGGTCGAAATATACATTTCGGAATCCGCGAACACGCAATGGGATCAATTGCAAACGGCATAACTCTGTCCGGTCTCCGATCTTACTGCGCAACATTTTTCGTGTTCTCCGATTACCTACGACCGGCAATCCGATTAAGCGCGCTAATGAAAATTCCAACTATCTACATTTTTACGCACGACTCAATCGGCGTCGGGGAAGATGGTCCAACTCATCAACCCGTTGAACATCTTGCCGCATTACGAGCAATCCCGAATGTTGCAGTCTTTCGACCCGCCGACGCAAACGAAGTTAGCGAATCCTACAAAGCCGCACTCAATCTCAATGATACTCCGTCGGTACTTGTTCTTTCTCGTCAAAATCTGCCGACCCTCGACCGGACAAAATTCGCGTCGGCAAGCGGAGTCGCAAAAGGCGGTTATGTTTTAATTGATTCGCCGGATCAAAAACCTGAAATTATTCTCATGGCATCAGGAAGCGAAATCGGAATTTGCGTCGAAACATGGGAACGCTTAACTTCAGAAGGTAAAAAAGTTCGAATTGTAAGTTTCCCATGTTTAGAATTATTCGAACAACAACCAAAAGAATATCGCGAGCAGGTTTTGCCCGCGTCTGTCAAAAATCGAATCGCAGTCGAACTCGGAATTGAACAAGGCTGGAGAAAATATATCGGCGATCAAGGATACTTTATCGGAATGCAATCATTCGGCGCAAGCGCGCCAGCCACACAACTAATGAAACACTTCGGAATAACAAGCGATAAAATTTACAATATTGCAAAAACGTTTTAAATTCAGCATTATTTAACTCATGTTACGCAGTATTTGTCCGTCAGTAGGCGGTAATTGATCAGATAGACGATAATAGATCAGGTAGGCGACCTTTCGCCGAAAGGTCGCGTCGGCGTTAGCCGACGGTAAATCTGAAATGATTTTAATTATTGGGAACTTCTAAAAACTAATTTTATTAGGAACGCGGGCGTCCCGCCTGCATTACAAACGCTTAAATATGCGGTCGAGACGACCACGATCCTAATAAAAATAAATTTTACATGAGGTTTTTAGAAGTTCCCTATTGTCGAATCCATTTTATCGTTGCCTTCAGCAACGCGACCTTTCGGCGAAAGGTCGCCTACCAGATCTATTACCGCCTACTGACGGACAAATACTGCGTAACATGAGATAATAAATATAACTGCCGATGAAATATTACAACTTCTAGTCTTGATCTGCACCGTAAACTCTTTGTTTGTAGATTGAAATTGTTTGTAACGAAATTGCTAGCGCCTCTAGTTGTCTGTCGCTTAATGCTCCGGCGTTTAAATTCGTTGGGACACGATTTATCGTAGCAATTAAACTGTTTATCGAACGCTTCACACGCGCATCTTGCAAACGCTCGTCCGATAACGATAACACAAGCCATCGCAATATATGACCACTCGCATATAACGTGTCAAAATTGTCAGCACCAACGCCGCGATACAAAAAGAATTTCGGATGCCAAAGATAATTCTCATTCTGCACCGATAATACCCATTCTTGATATACGCCTATCTGCTTCTTCGCCAACGCTACAGCTCCCTTCAACGACGCCCCCTCCTCTTCATACAAATTCACCGCCGCCGTCAAACCCAAAAGCCAATCCGTAACATCACTCGTTCCCTGATCAATCGGACGATTCAACTCCTCAATAACCATACGTTCAATATTCCATGTCTCTCCAAGATCATTTTTCCATGAATCATTCTGTGCGCCGTAAAACGATAATCCAACTAAAATCATCGACATATTGCTTCCTCTTGCCACTCCTCGTTTCTCCGATGCAATCAAATTTCCAATCGTATAAATTCCTCCGCCAACTTTCAACTCATAATTCGGCATAATATTTGACATCGCCAGCAACGCCAAAAACGAACCAGGTCGCAATTGATAACCAGTGCCAACTTTCGCATAAACATTTTTACCATCGCCGCGTAAAAGCGTCTTACCATTACAAGTATAATTCCAACAAAGCGTCCCAATCGAATAAATATAATTCCCCTGCGGAACACTTTTATTACGAGAACTACGAGGAGGCGCATTCGGATCAGGTTGCCAAATCTTTGCATCCGCCCCATAAGGCAACGCCGCCAGAAGAACATCGCCGGGCGTATTATTCACCGTAGTAATCGCACGAGTTGAATTCGATTTCAACGTCGTCTGTATCGACATCAACAGAGTATCCGGAAGCGCAGCCGTCCCCTTGCCAGACTTAATATTCGTCGCAACCTTAAGCGGTTCTGACTCCGGTTCTGACTCGCTAGACTCTAAAGCCTCCGCCTCCGCCTTTTGCTTTTGCGCCTGATTCTGACCCTTGCTACGACTACCATGATTGTGAAGTTTAGCCTTAGGTTTTTCAGACGTATATTGAACAAGCGCATATTGACTGCTAAATTCAGGCGAAATTATATCGGTAATTTTTAACGTCGGCGGATGAATCCTAGTCGCTAAATCAACTTTCGACGACGTCTGATTTATCTCCGCCGATTTATCGTTACGATTATTCATATTATTCGCCTGAAACTTGACAGGCGCGTCAACGCGAATCGGAGTCGAATCCGATAATTGTTGTTGCGGAACGTCCGCGATAAAATCCGGTATCTCTTCCGGTTCAAGCGTATCATCAAGCGTGTACGCTAGAGTTCCAGTTGAAATTACCGTCGAATCCGTTTTGCTCGCGTTGGTAAAACTTCGCGATCCATTAAGGCAAATCGATAATCCGATCAAAACTACTAAAAGACAAATTATACGTTTCATTTTTTTTAATTGAAAAATTTTAAACTCTGTTGAAATTACGCCGACAGAATTTTTGTAACAATTATTCCGCCGACAACAAAATGTTTCCTCCGCAAACAAATTTAACGAAATTAAATTACGCCGCTTGATCTTTAAGAAACAACGTTATTACGAATTTCTACTAATACAACTACTACAACTAAATAACCAACTAAACAACTAACTAATTTTTTGTTGAGATATCGGTTGAAGTAACTTTTGTTGTGATTGGTTTTCCGAAATCCGGCACTCCGGTTAGGATTCTTTGTTGTTCGGTTGGAATTGGCGTTGGTCTTTTTGCTCTTGGATAGTATCGGCGACCTTTTGCGGCGGCTTCTTTTCGCAGCGTTTCATGTTTAACGTCGTAATCTGCAATTTCTTTATTTCGCAATTCGATTGCTTTTTGTAATTTCTCTAATTCGACGACGGCTTCGCTTGCTGTTGGTCTATCGATTAGGAATCCTCCGGTTGATCCGCGTTGCACGTAAACATTATTTTTTGCGCCGCTGCCGTAAGTATCAGTTCCTCCGTAATTGATAACGAAACTAAAATTACTTCCGCAATTCGCGACGGAGTGATAGTTTATGTTACCGTTTGCGTATGCTTGATTACGTCCGCTGAATGAGTCGTTTCCGCCGTATGTAAACAATATTCCGATGCTGCCTTCAGCGCCGACGCCTTGCGTCATTCCGCCGGTTGCAGTGAATTTATTATCGCCGTTGAAATCGCAGAGGTAACCCATTGACAAGTCCCATGCCATGCCCGTTCCCATAATTGTACCGCCGTAAACGTCGTTTCCTTCGTCGTCGAAACAGTAGCCGACAGAGTAATGGCAACCAAAACCGTTTGCGAATCTTGTCCATTTATTTTCGCGTCGAGCTGTTCCGTTGTATGCGGTGAGTGTTGTGCCGTGTCTGATATCGTCTCCTCCGAAATCTCTAGCGAATCCAGCGCCGAGCCAGTAACCTCCGCCGTGTCCGAAGTAATCGACTTCGTAGATGTCGTCTCCAGCACCTTCGAGTAGTACGCCGATTCCGCCGTTTGCAACTTGACGAATTCCCGCGCCGATTCCTTGACCCCATCCGTCGTAGCCCGGATGTTCGGGATAGGAGTCGATATAAAGTCCGCCGCAGTAGTAGTGATCGTTTCCGGTGCTATCTTCGAGTACGCCGAATCCTGCGGGTGCGCCGAATGCTTGAGCCCACATTGCGGCGCGGTAATCGTCGTTGCCTTCGCGATCTATTATCATGCCGACGCCGGACAAAGCGTGAGCTTGTACTCGTCTCAAGCCTTTGTAGCTATCGTTTCCGGCGAAGTCGAAGAGCAATCCGATTCCGCCGATTGACGAGCCTTGTGCGACATCAACGGCGTTGTATCGGTCGTCTCCTTCTACGTCGATTAGAACGGAGACGCCCAAAATTGAGCCGGCTTGTACGCCCGGACGAGTTCCGGTGTATGAATCGTTTCCGTGTAGGTCGATGATGAGCATGACGGGGCGATGTAAGCCGCATGTTCCGTCGCGGTAGTTATCATCTCCGCCGAGATCGATTATGCAAATGACATCTCTGAAGTCTGGACCATCGAGATCGTAGGCGTTATTTCCTCGTCCTCCGATTACGATGTCTCCTGCTGACGTAACGATACGTTGAAAAGTTTGACCTCCGATAAGTGTTGAGGGCAGTGCATTTTCGGGCAATTGGTCGAGTAGGTCGAGCAGACTTTTATTGGTAAGCGGGATGAATGCTTCAGCTGCGTCGTGCATTGCGGATTTATCGATTTTTTCCATCATATCGAGTAGTCGTCTTCCGTAGGTGCGGCTTGGGATTGTGTGTCCGTTGACGCAACCAGTGCCGACAAAAGTTTGGACGAGGTTACCGACGAGTTCGGTTTGTTCGGCGGAGGTCAAGGTTGACAGAGCGCGGGCGTGATGCATTTGAGCGGAGATCAGTGCGCGTTTAATTTCGCTGACAGCGTCGATTGGTGTTTCGCATTTTGGGAAAATTATGCCGTTATCGTTTCGGGCGGACACGTCGAGTTTATCGCGGATTATTGCCATTGATTCGGCGATTAGTCGATGATTTCCGCGTAATCCGTCGTGTAGTTGTCGGGTGAATTCTTCGGCTTCGAAAATTGAGTAAACGGGTTCGTTATATAATTTTTTGTACCAATTCAGACGGCTTCGACCATCGAGTTCGCTTCCGGTATTGATTCCTGCCGAGTTCCGTAAAGTTGTTCGTGCGTATTCTTTCCATCGTTCATATTTGCCGATAATATTCCTGCTTTTGAGACCGTTAATTACTTCGTCGTACATCAATTTTATTTTAGCGACTCCGTCTGTATCTCCGACTCTGCTTGGGTTGATTAATTTTTTGACTGGTTCTTCTAAGGCTTCTTCGTCGAAGTCTGGAATTAGCGTTTCGGTAGTTGAGTTGTTTCCGTCTTCGTCTTCGGTTTCGGTTTCGGTTGTGGTTTCGGTAGTAGTATTGGATTCAGTTTCGGAATTGGTATTGTTTTCAGTTATTGTTTTGGATTCGTTATCAGCTTTTTCGGTATTGTTTTTTTGATCGGTTTGAGTTTGATCGTTTTCGGCGATATTTGATTCTTGTTTTGGATCGGTTATTGTTTCGTTGTTTGTTTTTTCTTTGTTGATTTCTTGAGTAGTGGAATTTGATTCTGTATTTGATAGTTTTCTTGTTCGTGCGACTCCAGCGGGTTCGTCGGAGTCTTGTTGTTCTTTATCGATATTATTTTCATCGATTTTATTTTTTAGCAATTGTTCGAGTGATACTTTTTGTTTTTCGAGTTCGTTGAGTCGTTGAGCGATATCATCAGCGGTGAGGGCTTGAATATTTGTCAGCGGCGTTTTTTCGATATTTTGTTTTGGCGTGGAGTCATTGGGCGTATTGATTTTTGTTTCGATTTCGATTTCGGTTTCGGTATTGGTTTCTGTTTTGATTTGGTTTTCGTTGATATTTTGCGGCAAAGCTTTTTTTGGTTCTTGTAATTCGTCGATGATATCTTGTGTTTTGTTTTCTTGTGGCGTTATGTTTGAGGAGATTGGCGGCGGTTCTCGTAATTCTTCTTCTGAATCTTCTTTTGGCGTGAGTTCTGGTATTGTGGATTCGGTTTGAGTTTTATCGATATTAGTTGAGTTATCGCGAATGTCGGAGTTTGTAGGAGTCGTTGGAGTTACTGGAGTTATAGGAATCGCTGGAGTTGTAGGATTTGAGAAAGGTAAATTAGTTTTTTGTGAATCGGCGTCGGTTGAATTGGGTTGAGATTGAGCTGGTATTGGCGTTTGAGTCAGTGGTTGAGTTTGTGATTGAGTTTGTGGTTGATTAGTGTTTGTGGATTTAGGGATATTTTTTGTAACGTTTTCTGGTTGAGCGTCCCAGATACCGATATTATTAGGCGAGGAATGATTGGTAATATTGTTAATTTTTTTATCGGCGACTCTGATTTCTTGTGAGTTTGAGTTATTGATAATTTCGTTGTTAGTTTCGATTTTATTTGGAACGATAGCAGTCCAACCGTTATTTGCGGAGTTTGCGGGCGGGGTTGTTGTGGATATTTTATTTTTTTGTTCTGGGGTGTGATTTGGGTTGAGGGCTAATTTTGTAGTTTGATTTTTTGGATCGATAATTTTTGAGTCTATAATTTTTGGATCGTTAATTTTGGGATCGGTAATTTTTTCGGATTTTTTATTTATATTTATATCTTCTTCTCTTGATTTTAGTGATTGATCTGAGGACAAGTTATTACGAGTTATGGATGAGTGGGTAGAGTCTGAAGATTTAGTGTCAACCGATGTAGAGTCGGAGGATTTAGTTGAGGATTTAGTTGATGTAGAGTCTGATTTAGAGTCTGTTGATGTGGATTTAGAGTCTGTGGAGGTCGAGTCTGATGTCGTCGAGTCTGACGTCGTCGAGTCTGATGACGTCGAGTTTTGTGAAGTGGTATTGGCGTTTATATTACCGATGGCGAGTAATCCGATTAGTAGGATTACGAGGCTGATTATTGAGGTAATGAAATTGATTTTTAATTTTGACGTAAGTTTCATTTTTGGTTTATATTGAGTTAGGAGTTTATTTTATTTTGTTATAGTTTTTTGAGGTTTATTTTATGGAGTTTTGGCGATTTAGTGTTTGGTTTTGAGTTCTGGTTGTATTGATTGTATCGATTATCTATGTATTGTTAGGGAGTATTTCGGTAAAATGGTCAATAGTTCTTGAGAAAAACAATTCAGAAAATTCCGGTCGTATAATCTGGGCAAGATAGTAAAGATAAATAAGAAAACATTACAACAATTGCGACTGAATGGTAGAGATGGACTGGAAAT
>JAITAZ010000173.1 GCA_031283825.1 Planctomycetaceae bacterium
CTCATTAAAACCATTACGTAATAATTCAGAAATATCAAGATTCGATAAAGCAAAACGTGTCATAAAACGAATTATACATATTCTAAATTCAAAAGAAAAGACCAATTTTAAAATAATTCAAGTGATATGTTACAAAAATTGTAACCGTTCACGCAAAATAAAAAAATTTCCTTCGCCCAGAAGAGGCAACGGAAGATACTTTTTTCACGTAAACAATTACAAAAATACTTTAATTCCGAATTTTAAAACAGTGAACGGTTACTTATTTTTTTGGGGGGACATTGGGGACGCTGGGGACTTAGGGGACATTGGGGACGTTCTTGTTTGAAATCAGTGATTAATGACTCATGTTACGCGCTTGCTACCCTCGATCAGGTAGGCGACCTTTCGCCGAAAGGTCGCGTTGCCGAAGGCAACGATAAAAAGGATTCGACAATAATTAAAATCAATTCAGATTTACCGTCGGCTACCCCGACGCGACCTTTCGGCGAAAGGTCGCCTACCTGATTCGCCTACCTGATCTGGGGCAACAAGTGCGTAACATGAGTTATGATGTGTAATCGCACAAGAGAAAAAAATCCTAAACCCTGAAATGGCGTAGGATTTTTTTCTTTCTTTTGAACTTGAACGGTAACAAATTTAAATAGATAGCTACAAATGTAGTTCTTGTTGTCTTATTTTTGTTACTTTGTCTTTTATAATAGATAACGCAATTGCTTGAAACGCCGCTATCCAAATCCATGTGAATCTGTAACCATTATGTCCGCTTAATCCCAAAAATAATAACAATAATACCGAACCAATCGTCGCTACAGATACCGCATAACAATATTCACACTCCTTGACTCGACCACGACGCTTCATGTACTTGTAATAATTCATGATCTCCACGTGATTAGCGACATAACAAAAAACAAGCGATAAAAACGCAATCACTCCAATCGTGCCTAACTCGCTCGGAATCTGCCCATACAAGAAATGAGATAAAAACCCGTGTCCAATCGCAATGCCATGACAATCTGGACCTACGCCCCAAATTGGCGAATTCTGCCAGTTCGTTAAACCATCAAAAAAACCGTCCAATCGCCCCTGCGCTGAAGCATTCGCACTCTCATTCACCTCCGGATCCCACAACGTACGATAACGGTCTTTCAAGTTCTCCGGCAACAAAACCCAAAGCAACGGAGAACCTATCGCCGCTAACGGTATCAACTTCCACTTATGCTTCGAAATCAATACCAATCCCGCTAAACAAAGCCCCAACGCAACAAACGATGAACGCGAACCCGTCAATTGAACACACCGCAAACTCAAAATAAAATACGATATAACAAATAATACATGCCACTTCGTCTTGACTAACTTCATAAGAGGTATCAACATCGGCAAAAATATCACTATCGACGCGCCAAAAGAATTAGGAGAACCCAACGTACTATCAACCCCAACCATCCGAACCGTCCCCATCGCATAAACATACTTCCCATTCAAAAACTCTCGATACGAATGCAACATGTAAATAAAAAAACATATCACCATACACGTAACCACTATCTTCAAATCACGCTCGCTCTTCACACTCGTCATCACCAAACCATAAAATACCAAATACTTCATCCAAGACTGATACGAAATATTCTCAGACATATTCGTATAAGGACTCATCATCGTCGAAAATGTCATCGAAATCGCCAAAAGCGTAATCGCTATATTCACCCTGTTGTCCAACAATTGCTTGTTCGCCGCCGCAAACCACGCAATAAGAACTATCACCATATATGTACGCTCAATCTGTATCGTACCAAGCCAATACCAAACCTCAAAAGGTCGATGCAAAAAAAGCCACATGTAACCAACAATACACCAAATCATTAGATTATTAATTTGTTAAATTATTAGTAAAATTCAACGATTCAACGGAATATTCGTTTTAACAATTGTCCCATTAAAATAATTCTCAAAAGAAATAAAAACCAAACATATTTTTTTAAATGGACAAAAAGGACATAAAGGACAATGAGAACTCAACACAGTTACAAATTTTATAACCGTTCACACACAAAAGAAAAACTTCCTAAACCCCGAAAGAGCGTAAGATTTTTTTTCTTGTGAACTATTACAAATTTGCTATTGGCAAATCATCATTTGTATTTTTTCTGATATTACATAATGACAAATTTAAAAAACCGTGAATGGTAACCAAATTTTTTTATAACTACTCGCAACTTTCCATTATTTTATTTTTTCGTAAATCAGTCGAAGAGATTTTTTTCGCAAACTCCGATTCATTCACCTCATCGCAAAGACTACGAAGCATGTCTGGAATCTCCAACGAACCTAACGACTCCGTATTACTCTCCAGCTCTCTTGCAAACACCAAAAATCTACAATCATAAAACGCGATCACTCTCAATACGTCATGCAAATGATGCGTGTTCTTGTAATATTTTCCTACGTCCGCAAAACGCTTTAACGTGTCCGCCCCAACGATAAACGTAGCGCCGCGAAACAGTTCCGCCTTGTCCTCAAATAACGGTGTCTGCGTCAACCACACTAACTGATCCGTACTCGCTCTATCAATTTCACTCAACCTCGACCACAAATCAATATAATCAACCATCGGCTTCTCCGCATTCGAAATCGAAATCTCCATCGCGCATCTACATCCTAATTTTCTCTCCGCAATATCCAGCATGTCAAGATGACCGCGATGAACCGGATTAAACGAACCGGGAAATATCGATTGCATAAACTCCGCATACTTATTAAAAGCGTCAACGCCAGTATCAACTTGATCCGACTTCCGACAAAAATTCCTAATCTTGCCGCGCTGCCATAACACCGCCTTCGAATCGCCAAAAAATAAATTCACAAGCAACGGATTGCCAACAACCGATAAACTCTCAACAAACTCGCCCGACTTGAGAACCAACGGCAACCGACCACTAAACGACTCGCTAACACTCGACCTTGTCTCGAAAGCGTCAAAAAATTTATCGTCCGATTCTTTGTGCCGATCATTGCTCGTAAAATTGTCAATTGCATTCTTGTCTCTTTGCGATTCTATGTCTTGTCGCGCGACGTCAATTGCATTCAAAATTAAATCTGCCGCCAATCTGTCTTCTTCCAATCGCGTCCGCTCGCCCTTGTTCAATTTCAACGAAAACGCCAACGTACCGCGAAGCGTCTGAACGGCAACATGAACGCGATGCTCTCCGGCTTTTTCACGATTAGTAACAAGAGACGCCGTACATCCAACTCCAATCAAATTAGAAAAATCATCAAGCGTAGCCTGATCTTGCCTGCCAACATTGCTAGAAAACAAGTCGATATTGTCATAATTGTTGTAATTGTCGTAAATGTCATTTTGATCGCCTTGCCGATTCTCTTTGCCAATAGAACAATCCGATAACTCAGATTGATTTACCGGCAAACGATTTTTTTTCTGCGTGCGAATTATTTTTATCGCGCGATTAAACGCCGCCGTCGCCATATAACATGCAGTTCGACGACAACAATATTGATCCGGCGTACAACCAATATAATTTTGCATCGATTCCGGCGAATAAGTTACCGTCGCCTCAAGCAACATTCTCGACGCGCCGGCAACCGACAACAAATCGCCAACCACTTGACCGCCGCCGGTCAACGCCAGCACGACAAATGATCTCGAATTGTTAATCGATTGAATCAATGAAACCCGCAAATTATAAAGCGGATCGTCAGGTTGAGTTGGTAGTGTTAGTGAAGATTGCGTCATTACCGTTAAAACAATTTGATTTATTCAGTGAAAATTTAAAAGCAATTGTATTGCACAATTAAAACAGGAAACAAATAAATGATTACAAAATTACAAAATTACAAAATATTATCAATTCTGCAAACCAATTATAGTTGACAAAAAATAAATAAGACGCTCAATATTATCAACAATTTTATTTCAAAAAACAACCCGCTCATATTTATCGTTTTAATCGCTACAATACAAATCAGATTATTCGCTACAATCAGAAATATAAGAATATTTGTAAGATTTAAACAGGAACATATTTTTTGTAACCATTCAGTAACCAACCATTGATCCGTGATTGCTATCGACTAAGTTACTACGTTTTTTTAAGGGAACAAAGGGAACAGTGGAGACAAAGGGAACAGTAGAGACGTTTGGGTTGAAAATCTGTTTAAACGACTCAAAAGCGATTTCTTTTGAGTCGTTAATCTCCGATTTAAAACAACGACGTCCCATTTGTCCACTAAAAAAGAACTATTTTTTCTTTTTCTCTCCATTTTTTTTGAAAGCATTTAGTCTGGCGGATCTGTCTGTTAAGTCGGCGATGAAATCGGCAACGGCTCTGCTTTCGCCTTCTTGTTTTAATACGACCTCATAACGCTCCGGCAACTCATCAGCTTTGCTAACATAATAACCGAAAATCTCGTCTATCCAACTAACAATCCTATTTCTAAATAACATTACCTTCGGATGCCTATAAACACGCTCCAAAAGAAATAACTCCATCTCGCTCTTCTGCTCGGCAATCTCGCTTCCCGGCGCAACAAGAATCGGTAACTTTATAACATCCTCAACCGTCTCAATGCCATTGTCAATAATTCGTCTTCGTGTTGCCGCTAAAATATCGCTTACTTGAACGTCAATCAAATCATGAACCACCGCACGCCTAAATTCCAACTCGCCCAAGTTCGACCACCTACATCTAACTCGCTCCGCCGAACGCTTCCATAATTCAGTCCGCAAAAGCTCGCCCGTTCTCAATAATCCGACCTCCATCGCATCATCAACGTCATGAGTGTCATACGCCACACTGTCCGCAACGTCAACAACCTGAATCTCCAATAACGGAGTAAAAGATTTCGTTACCTTGTAAAATTGACCATCCAATAACTCGCGCGAAAGATTCAAACCAGGAAAATCAACATAACGACGCTCCAACTTCTCAACTATCCTCAACGCTTGCAAATTATGATCAAATCCGCCCTCCGACCGCAATAATAAATTCAACGCCGACTCCCCACAATGTCCAAACGGGGGATGACCAATATCATGCAATAACGCCGCCGCCTC
>JAITAZ010000250.1 GCA_031283825.1 Planctomycetaceae bacterium
GGCAATGATTGATTAGGATATTTATCATGAATTATTATATCGCAATTGAGATGACCGGTAGGAAGTTTGGTTTCCATATCGAATTCGAATCGTTCTTTAGCGTCTTCGAAATCGAGTTGCCAAGCAGCGACAAAAGCAACATGCCAATCGTTCCGTTTTTTATCCAAAGTCTTATCAACATTGTTAACGTCTGAATTGTCAGACAAGTCAGGGGTCGTCATTTATTTTTATTGGTTGATTTAAAATTTTCATGTTTCTATTCAGTAACGAAAATATTTTAGACTTTCTACCTCTCATTCCGCTACTAATTCAACGCCGTAGCAAATTCGCCGATAGAGACGCAAGTTGCAACAAATAAAATGCTCTTAAACTTATCTCGCATTTTGGTTATCATTACATCTTTCATAAGCGGGAGAATAACAATTATATGACGTAAACGCAATACCAAAATTTTGAAAACTTATTCGCACACACTCCCTAATATCAGAATTTAAGCCAGTTTGTTCCCAAAGTCCCCTTAAAAAAATATCTTTAATTTTTGTACAATTTTAAGATTCAACAAAAAACCATATTATTTTTAGGGACAAAGGGGACTTTAGGGACGAAAGGGACGTTATAGTTTGTAATATGAGATTAATGAATCAAAAAAACAAATATTTTTCTGAAATAGTTACAAATTCTTTTGTCTGAAAATTATTTTTTTGTAATGTTTAATTTTTGTTACAATTATTATAATCATGACGCGATTTGACTATTTTTATTAGCTCGTCTCGGAGAATTGGTTTGGCGGCGAAAGCATTGCAACCGGATTGTTGCGATCTCTCCTTGCTCTCAAACGAATTGTCCGCCGTGATCGCTATAATTTGTCCAACATAACCCGACTCGCGCAATCGACTAGTTACCGAATAACCATCCTCGAAAGGTAAATTAATATCTATCAAAATAACGTCATATATGTTATCTATCGCAAGTCTAAAAGCAGATTCTCCATCCTCCGCACACGTAATTTCTGCCCCAGACTTGGTCAAAATTAACTCAAAAAGACGACGCACATCCTCACTGTCGTCAACAATCAAAACTCGAATTCCTTTAAGTAAAATTTCATCTTTATTTCGACTTTTATTTCGATCTTTATTTATTTCACTACCAGAACCGTCAATTTTTGTTTCTCTGACCTCGTTTGAAAATATCGCATTAAACGATTCGCTAATAAACTCTACGTCTTTATTCAACTTGATCGGTAATAAAAATGAAAACGTCGAACCGCCGCTCGGATTATTTGTAACGTTTATTTCTCCGCCAAGTCTCGTTGCTAGACGTTTTGAAATTGATAAACCTAATCCCGTTCCGCCAAAGCGTTTCCGAATCGTACCGTCAGCTTGATAATACGGCTGAAATAATCTCGGTAAAACTTCTGGAGATATTCCAATTCCTGTATCGCAAATGTCAACTCTGATAATTCCCGTTACAAAAATTCCATCAACAGATAAATTCTCGACTTCACACGAAAGAATTATCCGAACCCCGCCGCTATTCGTAAACTTGATCGCATTGCCAATAAGATTGATCAATATCTGCCTAACGCGAATCATATCCGTTACAATAATTCGAGGCATCGGAGTTTTATAAGAAATCGTAAAATATAACCCCTTACTAAACGCAGAATTAGAAAACATCCTGTAAACGCCGTAAATCAAACTAGAAATGTCTAACTCCTGATTTCTAATCCTAAATTTAATTCCCCAATCTCCGCCATTGGAATTGGTCAAATCATTAGACAAATTATTCGACCTGCCAATCTCAAGTAAATCATCGATTATTCGTAACAAATAATCAGAGTTGTCAAGAATAATCGACGCGGCGTCGCGACACTCCTGCAAATTTTCCGTCTGATTCGCTATCAATTCCGCATAACCAATAATCGCCGTCAATGGAGTTTTAAGCTCGTGTGCAACTCGCGATAAAATAGTCGCGTCTAAATTCTCGCACGAATTCAAATCGCTAATTTCTTTAATGTTATGTCGATCCGATTGATCTGTCTGCTCTGTCTGATTCGATTGCTTTGATTGATTTGATTGATTTGATTGATCAGATTGATCAGATTGATCAGATTGACGCGATTGCTTCTGCATTTTTCGCATTTTTCAACCTTCTACCTTCTTTGTGATTTCATTGTTCTTTGAGTAATTGCCTAACTCGTCTAACCAATTTCTAATTTCCGGTTCGTACTCGCACGCCAAACCGCCGATAATTAACTCTCGTTGAAAATCCGCAGCTCCATCGTGAAAAACGTCTGCCGCCTCCGCGCTCTCAAAGCGTTTATTCGGATCCGGCGCAATTAGACCTTTGCAAAAACTCATCAACCTCTCGCTCGACGCTACTTGAGACGGCAAAATTTGATGCAACTTGCTCGGCAAGATCAATCGACCTTGCAACCCCTGAAACTCAGATTGAGAATTAAACAAACGACGCCCCGAAAGCATCTCGATCAAAACATAACCTAAACTTGCAATATCGCTGCGCGGTGTTCCGTCCTTGCCTTCTAAAACTTCCGGCGGCGCGTAAGCTAACGTGAAAGTCCGATGCATTCTCAACTTGTCAATTTCAAACGCCGACCCGATGTCTATGACTTTGGCATTTCCGGTGCGTTTAAGCATTATGTTTGAAGGCTTTATATCTCCATGAACAACTCCTCCTCGATGTAATGCCGCCAACGCGCCTAAGCAATCGCGGATTATCGGAACGGCAATTCCGGGCATCAATCGCGGATGCATCATTCCTCGCGTTACTACTACCTCGTTGATATGTTTCCAACGCCGCGCCGATACCTGCGTATGCAAATGATCAAGCATTTCTTGTTGTAATAATTTGTTCAAATCAAAGCCGTCGATAAGTTCCATTTCCATGAAACGAATCCGATTTGCCGCCCGCCAAGTATGCACTGCCAGAAGATGATCATGCTGAATTCTTGCAACTTTAGCCGTAACCGATGCCATGTTGTTCATCTCTTCTTCGTACAAAGAATCTCCGGCGAATCGTTCCGGCGAAAAAACTTTAATTGCAATCGGCAGTACAAAACCGTCCGTGCCGACTCGCTCGCTCAAATAGACAATACCCTGACCGCCATGACCTAGAATCTGACGAAAATTTATTACTTCATCCCACGTTACTTTTTGTTCTTTTAGCAATTGCGAATAATTGCTCAACAACTCCGGCGTACAACCGCTCCGTACTCCAACTCCAGCTTGAGTACGCGAAAGCGTACGCTCAAAAAGAACCGTAGATAAATCGCGATGAGACACAACAATTATTATGGTTACACTACCCGCGCTATATTTCGACAATCAATGAATTTTATTCATAAAAACCCGCTCTCTGAAAAACTAACTTCCAGACAATTAAGTAAGCAGGCGACCACAACCAAATTAAAGCACAAGCAGTTTAAAATATTAAATTCGTAAAAAATATAATGACACTAGCAAACGTACAAAAAATTGTAATTATTCATGCGGTTGTTTGTATTTTTGTTTATTTTTGGAAATCGATCCACAGCGGGAAACCTGCGTTTCTTAGAGGGAAACCGGCTTTTTTTCCTTCGGGCGTTAGGTAATTTATTAGTTTTTCGTCTTTTTTGTAACGATAAATATTTTCGGTGAAAATATCGACGATATTATCGAATCGTCGGTGGAATTGTCCGGCGACATGAGGGGTGATGATTACGTTTTGGAAGTCCCAAAGCGGATTGTTTGGCGGCAGCGGTTCTGGCGAGGTTACGTCCATGACTGCGCCGGCGATTTGTTTTGAGTTTAGGGCGTCGATTAGGTCATTTGTAACGACTAATTGTCCTCGCGCGACATTAACTAAAAGAGCGTTTTCTTTCATTTGTTGAAATTTATTTTTATCGAATAGATTTTTTGTAACGATATTTAAAGGCAAGCAAAGTATTACTACGTCGGATTGATTGAGTAGTTCGTTTAATTTATTTGCTTCCCAGAGTTCGGCGACGTAAGGCGGTTTTTCGACAGGAAATAAATCTGTTGCGATGATACGGGTTTTGAACGGCGTTAGGACTTGAGCCAATCGACGTCCGACTCCTCCGAACCCTACGATTCCGACAATGGCGTTTGTCAAGTCGCGGGTTGGTCGTCTGATAAATTTACGGTAATCTGGGGATTGATTATTGTGTTGTTCTTTTAGAAAAGTCGGTAGATTTCTCATCCAACTTATAATTAGACCTAGCGTATGTTCGGCGACTTGATCAGCGAGTACGCCGGAGGCGGTAGTGATTATGATTTCGGATTCAACAACTGACGGAACGAGACACCAATCCATTCCGGCGGCTGAAGATTGTATCCATTTCAAGCGACCTTGACTGACAATTTTTTCCCAATCGACGGGTACTTTTGCATGACCGCAAAAATAATCTGCTTCTAACAGTGCGTTAGCAATTTTGTCTTGACCGACGTTAATTATATTAACGTCTGACCAAGTTTTTTTTATCCGTTCAATCAAATAATTTTCAACTGGATTTTCTTTAAAACAGACAACAAGATTCATCATAATTAAGAGTAAAATTACTCTTCTAAAGTTCTGTACAAAAAACGATTTAGAACAAAAAAATAAAAGCGGCAACCGCTCTTATCATAAAGAAGCAACCGCCGCTAAAGAACCAACAAGGAGGCAGAATTTTAACGTGTCTTTATATAATGTCAATAGCGTTCAGAAAAAAATACCTTTCGACAAAAATTTTGTTTTGTAATGCAGCTTTTTTTGTAACTGAATAATTACTTTTATTCTCTTTCAAAAACAACTCTGGAGCGACTCAATAGACAAAACAAAATTCTCTGATATATTACGACTTTTAATAATAGGTAACAATTCCGTCGTGATTTTTGCGGCGTTTTTTTAAGGAACAAAATAGACTATTGTTGATACGCAGGACATCGCGTTTCTACTGTTAGTTTATCCATTTAAAACGCTAAATTTCTTTACTGAATAGTTACATTACCCCCAATAACAATTTAACCAATCGTAAAAGTATGTTTATTTATATTGTCAACATAAATGTTTTGCCTGTATATGTCGAGCAATTCAAATTTGAGAGTTGCGAAAACGCAAAAAATACCGTTAAAGAACCAAAAAATATTCGATTCGACGTCCTACAACAAGACGACAACCCAACCAAATTTGTCCTGTACGAAGTTTACGATGACGAAAGCGGATTAGATGAACACAAAAAAACCGAACATTACAACAAATGGAAAACAAACGTCGAACCAATGATGGCAGAAAAACGAATCGCAACAAAACTCACCGAAACGTTTTTCACAAAATAAGTCTTTGGATAATACCGCAATACAACTCGTATTGCGATTTTCAGCGTCTCGAAAGCTA
>JAITAZ010000411.1 GCA_031283825.1 Planctomycetaceae bacterium
AGAGAGATTTTTTTCAGTATTATCTCCTGAGTCATCAACCCCAGATTTCAAACAAAAACGTCCCCAGTGTCCCCAACGTCCCCTTTGTCCCCAACGTCCCCCCAAAAAATAAAACTCGCAACAAGTGCGTAACATGAATTAAAGACTCAAAAAATAACCATTTGTTCCTGTTCCTTCAGATTGAATATTGTCTATCCTTTAAAATTTAAAAAACATAAAATCCGATGAAAAATTTTTTTCAAATAATATTTTTTCCATTTGAGTTACTTGGCGATATATTTGTTCAAGTATGGAAGTTAATTCGTATTTTTTGGAGTAGGTTTTTTTATTCCGTTTGGAGTATTATTATTCCATTAGCGATAATGTTGTCATTGACGATGGCATTTTTTATTGCTCAGAATCAGCGTGAACTCGCGGCGGATTATTCTAAACAACTGATGTCTTGCGAAGACGACGAAATCAATAGACTCGTTTTAATTCTACAAAATCTAGACGTCGCCGGTTTAATCGAATTGGTTAAATGCCTACAATCCGACCGTGAAAAAGTCTTTTTCGCCAGCTACGACGCAATTATCAACGAAATCCAAAAACTACCAAACTCAAACGACGAAAAAAAAAGAGATAAAATATACTTGACTCTCACCGACACAATCTTACAACAAACTCCAAACTTCAAACCAATCGCAAAAAACGCTTCACATCAATTTGTCCGACAAATAATGACAGACTTGATAAACCTTAAATCAAACGGACGCTCAAGAGACCTACAACTCGCAACTCTAAATTGCGAAAAAATTCAAGCCATAATCGAACCAACTCTACAACAAGGTAAAAATCAAAACGGAGAACTACAAAAACCAAGCTCAAAATCAATTGCCAAACGAAACGTCAATAGCTTCAAAGAAGAATTACTCGCCGCAGACGGAACCCCTTTCAAACAAATTATCCAAAACGATAAAACCTCGCCAACAATCACCTTAGACGACAACGAATTACTCGCCGATTATAATCCGCCAAAAAAATTATCAGAACCAAACAGACAAAATTATCCAGCCGACACAAATAACTCCTTCCCAATTCTGCCGAAACTCGACTACCCTAACAATAAAATTACAAGTCAATATAATCCGCCAAATGAAAAAATTACAACCCAAAATCCTACAAAACAATTATCAACTCCGCCCAATTACGACGAAAATTATTATTCGCCTTTTCAGAATTATCAATCGGAATCGTCTGGGACGTTGACCGGAATAACGTCTGCCGACGCGAATTATTTCTTGCCCGACGAATTACGCAAAATAAATCTTAACCGGATTCCGTCTTTATCAACCCCGCAACTTATGAGACTTCTACAACACCCCGAAAGCAATTACGTATTAGAAGCAAGACAAACCCTAATCGCAAGAGACGGATTCGGAGAAAAACATCTGAACTTGGCGTATAAACTCTATCATCACAGTCCGGCAGTGCGGAAAGAGATTATTTCTCATTTGTCTGAAACGCACGGAGTCCTAGTAAATACATGGTTGGCAGAACTTCTAAACGACCCAAACGACGAAATCCGATACAACGCCGCCGCAAGATTGTCAACCTCAAAAGACCCAAACACAAGAAAATTACTAATAGAAAAATGCCAACACGACGCAGACCTAAGAATAGTAAATCTAATAAATCAACTAAAACAAAGATAATCATAAAGAATCACACAAAAATATAATATATAGTCAGAATATTTGTTTTATCATTCAAGTCGTTTCAATCAGATTTTCAAACAAGAACGTCCCATAAGTTCACCCAAAAAAATAATATTGTTTTAAAAAATATCGTAATCATTCACGGTTTTAAACTCGGATAATAGGGGGATTTTTTAAACGCGGATAATATCTGATTTTTTTGGTGAATACGGATAATCGCGGAAAATGCAAATGGCGATTTTAATATTTATAAAATTGTATTATTTATTAGGTTTATTTAGTTTGGTTTATTTATTTTAATATACTTTTCACATTTTAAAATTCGGTTTTTATAAATATACAAATTGCGTTTTGTGATTAAATTTTCAGCATATTTCATAATCGTATCAAAAAACAAAAAACGAAAATTCAAGTGTGAGGTGTATAACTTAATTAATCTTATAATTTCTCATTCCCTCCATTCTTTATCCCTTTAATCTTGACTTCTCTACCACAAAAGCATCATTTCCATTCTCCGCGATTATCTGTCAAATCCGTTATTATCCGCGTTTAAAATTCCCCTAATTATCCGTGAACGGTTACGTTGAATTGTTATCATTCCGTAATTGAAAAACAATTTTCTGCAACAAGCAAAAAATTTTTCGCGGAATAAACTACGATTTAAAGTAATCGCAAAGTAGTTTAGCATAATCAAAGAATAATGTACAGCAACCAATTTTACGACACAGCGTCGTCTAAAATTTTGTAACGATAAATTACTTTTATAACAGACGATTATCGATCAGGTCGCCTACCTGATCAATAAACGCCTAATGACGGACAACTACTGCTTAACATGAGTGAATAATTACAAATCACCGAGAAATCATTGAAAAAAAATTTTGGAAATATCATCTGCTTATAAAATATTTGAGACGTTTTATTTTTATACTCGCGTGGATTGTTTGTTTTTTTTAGCGGGGTTGTATTTGTTTTTTGTGTTACTAAAATATTCGGCGGTTGTTTGAATGCGGTTGATAATTCAATTTACAGAGTTGTTTCTTGACCGCGTTTAAATTATCTAAAAGATGGTAAATGTTCGCGTTGGCAATCAGCGTTGTCAATCAGAGTTGGCAATTAGCGTTGTCAATTAAAGTCGCGGGCAGTTTAGAATTAACTTAAATTTACGCTAACTTTACGCTTTATCAATTGCGTAAAAAATTTCACCTTTAACAAAATTAATTAAAAGAAAGGAATGTTATGAGAGGATTTGCAATGCTTAAAATAGGCGAAACTGGTTGGATCGAAAAACCTAAACCTGTCGCCGGTCCATACGACGCGATAGTTGCGCCGCTTGCAATAGCACCTTGCACGTCAGATATTCACACCGTTTACAGCGGAGCAATCGGCGAAAGACATAATCTAATACTTGGTCATGAAGCTGTTGGTCAAGTTGTCGAAGTCGGTAAAGAAGTTTCGTATATTAAAGCCGGAGACCGCGTTGTCGTTCCGGCAATAACGCCAAATTGGAGAACATTGCAAATTCAACACGGCGTGCCTCATCAACATTCGGAGAGCTTACTTTCCGGTTGGAAATTTTCAAATGATAAAGACGGCGTTTTCGCTGAATTTTTTCATGTCAACGACGCCGACATGAATCTTGCAAAATTGCCGAATGAAATCAGTCTCGAAGCGGCGTCAATGATGCCCGACATGATGACGACAGGTTTTCACGGAGCGGAACTCGCTAATATTCAAATCGGTTCAAATGTCGCCGTAATCGGAATCGGACCTGTCGGACTAATGGGAGTCGCCGGCGCTGTTCTCAGAGGCGCGGCTAGAATTTTCGCCGTCGGAAGTCGCCCGAAATGCGTAGAACTCGCTAAATTCTACGGCGCAACAGACATCGTAAATTACAAAAACGGAGACATCGTCCAACAGATTCTCGATCTCAATCATGGTCAAGTTGATCACGTGATTGTTGCCGGAGGAAATGAAAGCGTGTTAGGGCAAGCTGTCGAGATGCTAAAACCCGGCGGAACTATCGGGAATATAAATTATTTCGGCGAAGGAAAAACGCTAGACATCCCGCGACTCGCATGGGGATGCGGAATGGCACACAAAACAATTTACGGAGGTTTATGTCCGGGAGGTCGCGCAAGAATGGAAAGAATGATAGCAATCGTTCTAGCCGGACGAGTCGATCCAAGTAAATTAATTACGCATCCGTTCAAAGGTCTTGAAGGCGTCGAGAAAGGATTAAACCTGATGAAAGATAAACCCGCAGAAGTCGTAAAACCATTAGCACTAATTTAAAATTGACAATAATAATTTGCAAACGAAATGTTGGTAATATTTCAGTTGAATTTTTGTAACAAAAATGTAAACCCCATCGGGGCAATAAAAAACTTTTTCACATAAACGATTACAAATATTCAGCTGATATATTGCCAATTACTTTAAGATATAATTTTCATAACTGTACGCATTAAATTTATGTTTACATTCTTTGCTGTAGATTCTAATTTTACGTTATCGTTGATATTGCAATATTCGATTATTGTTTATCTGATTCTTTTTTTAATTGGCGCGATAATAGGCGCGGTTATTAATTGGTATGTTGACAGATATAGTTGGGTCAAGCGATTTAGATCGGCTTGGAGAAGGACTGATAAACTTCAAAGAGTCTGGTTTGATTTTATTCCGATTTTGGGTTGGTTGAATTTGCGTCGATTTGGCAAGAATCTGAATAAATTACCGGAATCTGCGCGGGTTGTTGGAATTGAGAGCAATTTGTTTTGGGTTCGACCATTTTTTGTTGAGTTGTTTACCGCGTTTGGTTTGGTTTTGCTTTACTATTGGGAAGTTGAACTAAATGGATTGTTGACCGAATCCAATTTTACGGAATCGATTGAAACGAAGTTTTTGCGTTTTACGGTTCATGTTTTTTTATTTGCGTTGTTGTTTGCGGCGTCATTGACTGATCTTGATGATTTTATTATTCCTGAAAATCTAACAATTTTCGGTACGATTTCGGGTTTAATTATTGTAACGATATTTCCGCAAGCGTTTCTTCCGGCGACAGAGTTATATTTCGACCAGATAAACAAAGGTCAATTTATTATTGATGCTGAAAAATTAACGCCTTATCCTGTTCCGTTGCATTTTTGTAGTCCAGACAAAGTTGACGTTTTGCGGAATTACGGAATTAAAACGCCGCAAGAGCGAGTCGCAAAGTCGTTGGAGACAAATTTTCGTAACGAAAATTCGCGGACTGGTTTTGTGTTGCAATTTTGGGTGATTACGTTGATATGGTTATTTTGGTGTTTTGCGATGATGGATCGGGTTTGGTATTTTCGGTTATCGTTTCGTCGGGCGTTTTTATTATTTTTGCGATATTTGTATCGTTCTCCGGCGACAAAATTTTGGTTAGTGTTATCGATTTTTGCGCCGATATTATTTGTGATTTTATTATTTTTTACAGATTTTTTTGGTTCGTTGAATTGTCATTATTTGACGAGCGGATTAATTGGACTAGCGGCTGGGATATGGTTGATATGGTCGGTTCGATTAATTGCGGGACTAGCGTTAGGCGTTGAGGCGATGGGATTTGGCGATGTGATGCTTTTAGGAATGGTAGGAGTTTTTGTCGGCTGGCAATCGTGTGTAGTGATATTTTTTCTAGCGCCGTTTGCGGGGATAGTTCCGAGTTTGATTGGGATGTTATTAGGACGCGGTAGAATGATTCCATACGGACCTTTTTTGAGTTTAGCGACGTTACTACTAATAATTTTTTGGAGTCCGATTTGGAGATCGATTGAGCCGATTCTATTTCAATCGAGTATTCAGGTCGCAATTGCCGTGCAGATTTTGATTGTCTTATTAGGCGTAATTTTAGTATGCTGGAGAAAAATAAAAGAGAAATTTTTGAAGTGAAGTAATTATTTCGCGTAAAATTCGTGTAACCGTTCATGGAAATTTTTATTTTTTTATCGACAAATTAAAACGTGAATAGTTACAAATTAACAAATGTAGAGACGCAATGCCTTGCGTCTCTATTGTTCGATCAAAAGCTCACCGATAGAGACGCAAAGCATTGCGTCTCTACATTGGGTTTAGTAA
>JAITAZ010000231.1 GCA_031283825.1 Planctomycetaceae bacterium
TTAAACTAAACGTCTCTAATGCTTTGTTAGTTTTAAATTTTGGGATGCATTTTTTATGAAAGACTTTATTTGTAATCGTTCACGCGCAAGAAACAATTCCTACGCCCTGAAAGGGCAGCGTATGCTAACCCACCGCAACGCGGTGGGTTAGCATTTCCCCAACAACGTCGCCCTGTAAGGGCAGCGGAATTTTGGAGTCAATATTGTTTGTTAATATTTGGTAATATATCAGCGGAATATTTTTTGTCAGTTGAGTCGCATTTTTTAAAGGACATTAGGGACAGAAGGAACATTAGGGATGTTGTTGTTTGAAATCGGAGATTAAAGACTCAAAGTTATCGTTCTTGAGTCTTTTCAATTAGATTTAAACCAAAACGTCCTTTCTGTCCCTATCGTCCCTCTTGTCCCTATCGTCCCTTAAAAAAACTACAATTAGTTGCAAAAACAAAATATCTTTGAAATATTTTACACTGAAATATTATAATTATCGCTTTTTCTATAAATTGTAACCGTTTGACACAAAACAAATCGTATTTATAATTCACCAACAGCGTCGATAACGACGATACAATTTCTACTATTAGTGATACCCCCTTTTACAATTTAGATGTTCTGTTATCATATTTACCTTAATAACGGCGGCAGTTGAAATGAATCGTAATCATACACGAGATATTTCACGTTATACGTTAATTACCCGGTGGTGTAATTGGTAACACAAGGGATTTTGGTTCCCTAATCCAAGGTTCGAATCCTTGCCGGGTAATTTTTTTTGTAATTTTTATTACATCGCCCCATTACATTTATTAAACCGTCTAATTAAAAAGGAATAATCCAATGTGGTTTCACGAAGAAAAATCTCTACAAAAACAAGACGTCATAAATCTGGCAATTCGTTTTGCAGAAACTGCACGCGAACAAATATGTAAAAATCCAAAACGAGTTTTGCTACTGCCGCCAGATATCACCCGCGCCCACAGCGGCGCTGGCTATATCACCGAAGAACTATACAAAATATTTGCAAAAGACGCCGAAGTTATCTTAATTCCGACTCTCGGTCAACACGTGCCTCATACGCCCGAACAAAACAAATGGATGTTCGGCTCTGTACCTGAAGAAAAAATTTATAAACACAACTGGAGAGCAGATTCCAAAAAAATCGGCGAAATCCCTGCCGATTTTGTTAAGGAAATTTCTAACGGTAAAGCCGATTGGGCAATTCCTGTCGCCTTAAATCATCGGCTGTTTGACGAAAAATGGGACTTGATATTAAATATCGGTCACGTAGTTCCACATGAAGTTTTAGGATTTGCAAATCACAATAAAAATTATTTTATCGGACTTGGCGGAAAAGATATGATATGCGCCTCCCATTTAATGGCGGCATGTTGCGGAATCGAAAATAATCTCGGCGTGTTGACGACTCCGCTTCGAGCATGTTATAACAAGGCAGAATCGGAATTTTTAGGCAGTTTACCAGATGCGTATTTTCAAGTGGTGATGTCTTATAATTCTGCCGGCGAATTAATACACACCGGAGTTTACGCCGGAGACGACACCGAAACGTATCTTGCAGCGGCGAGAGCATCGCAGAAACTGAATATTACCGTAACGCCGCCACTAAAAAAAGTTGTCGCAGTTATGCAAGGCGATGAATTCTACAGCACCTGGGTTGCAAACAAGGCAATTTATCGCACGCGAAAAGCAATGGCTGACGGCGGAGAATTACTAATTATCGCACCCGGATTAAAAAGATTCGGTGAACAAGCTGAAATCGATAACCTAATTCGAAAATACGGATACACAGGAACAGAAAAAGTAATGAAATTATATCGAGAATGTCCAAACGACGGCGACTTAAAAGATTTAGCCGTTGGAACTGCTCACTTGATTCACGGTTCGTCAGAAGGACGCTTTAATATCACTTACGCACCGGGACATATCTCAAAAGAAGACATGAATCTAGTTAATTTTGGATACGCCGATTACAACGAAACCATAAAACAATACGACCCCAATAAATTAAAAAACGGTTTCAATACCTTACCAGACGGCGAAGAAATTTATTTTATAAGCACTCCCTCTGCCGGTTTGTGGTCAACCGCCGAAAGATTGAAATAATCACAACTAGATTCAGCAATTGTATTAGACGGAAAAGCAAATATTCAGCCGGTAAGCAATCTTCGATTATGCCGCCTACCGAGTCTTTGATTGCTTATCTACCGAATAATTAAAAAAGTAATCGTTCAAGGTTTTTAAATTCGGAATTGTTAAACACAGATTTAAACAGACAGATTTTTTCAGATTTTTTTGGCGAATACGAATATTCATGGATAAGACAAAAATGAATCTACAACAATCACAATTATTTAATTATTTGTAACGTTTACAAGTGTCGTTTGTCTATCTGTTTTATCTGTCTAATCCGTGAAAGTCCGTGTTTAAAAATCCCTTTATTATCTAGTTTAAAAATCCTTTAATTCCGAATTTGTAATATATCAGTGGAATATTTTTTTGTAATATATCAGTAGAAAATTTATGTTAGCCCCGCAGGGGCGAGATGTGCATAACCGGCGGTGTAGCGCATCGTAACCGCCGGTAAACGCCCCACAAACCGAAAGTCCCGCAGGGACGACACTATGAATTATTATGAATTATTGTAACGATAAATCAATTTCATAGTGCCGCCCCATGCGGGGCTTG
>JAITAZ010000545.1 GCA_031283825.1 Planctomycetaceae bacterium
TCGTCCCTAGCGGGACTTTTAAATGTGTTATTGCCGTTACCGTATGCTAAAGCATACGGTTAATAAAGTACTGTCCTTGCAGGACAAAGAAAAATAAAATTGTCCAGTAAAATTATTCCACTGATATATTACTAAAATTTGAATTTTTAGAGATTCACAATTTTTTGAAAAATTACAAAAAAATTTTTTGCTTTTCTGAAATCGTAACCTAAAATCATTCTAGTTGACTTATCGTAAAATCGCGTTTTTTACGATTCACAAAATAATTTTGCTGAAAATTACTTACAACTTACCCTAATACGAGGTTCAAAAATGAAACGGATATTTTTTTTACTTTGCGTTTTGTCGTCGATATTTATTTCGACAAATTGTTTCGGTCAAATGTCGCTTTATCCTTATCGACCGCAATTTCATCAATTCGATCCCTCCGGCGAATACGATTTTCACGCCGGTATCCACTCCGGCTCTTGGACTCTACAACGTCGCCAAATACTCGAAGCCGAAAGCAAAGACCCGCATCGAAATTGCTACGATCCTTATTGTCAACGCTGCTCAAAACATCTCGCCGACTACGGACACGAATATCAATATATTCACGGTCCCAGTCAAGCGAAATTTTGGTATCGAAACACCTGGACAGAAATCGCACCGGCAGTTAAACGAGGCTACGACGAACACGGTTACCTCAATGTCAAACGAGGCTACCCCGCCGCAACTATGACTTGGGAATATCAACAAGTTCTCAATCACGCAATCTGGGAACAACTACAAGCAAAAAACACCGCCGAAATCGCAATCGCCGCAAAACATAGAGCAGACGAATTACAAATCCTACACGACGAATCCGTAAGACGACTCAACGAATCAAAAAATTTATGGGATTACCAAGCACAAAACGGAATCTGTATCGCCGCACTTCAAGATAATGTCAACGTTGCCGCCGTGTCGCCATGCATGAAAAATATGGGTATCAGCAAATCAGGAAATAACTACATAATCTCACCATGCGAAAACAATCTAAAACTAATTTCAAATTGCGAATATTGCCTCGCACAAGCTAAATATATTAAAGATTCCGTATATCTAAAAGAAGTTTGCAAAGAACTAGAATTAGCAAGAATCGAAGAAGACCAAACCGCAGAAATCGCCGCAAAATGGGCTAAAATCGCAAAACTAAGCAAACACGACGCAGACGTCGCTACTCGTTTCAAAAGAATTTATCACAAACCGCCAAAATACCAAGAACTTTTAGATTCAGAAAATAAAACAATAGAAGACTTCCAAAAAGATGAAAAGGTTAGTGGGGAGTAGTAGTTGTTGTAGTTGTATTAGTTGTATTAGTTGTAGTAGGGGAGAAGGGGAGAAGGGGAGAAGAGAGAAGAGGGAGATTTTTATTATGGACATTGTATTCGGTTTTTCTATGGTTATACTTTCGACGTGTTTGTTCTAACACGAATGAAATTATAAAATGTTTACTTGCTCAATTGGATTCTACCTCGAACTCGATTTCCATAGCCTAGCCAAAACGATGAAACTATTTTTTTCAGCCGGAGACCCCAGCGGCGATATACACGCGGCAGCTCTAATAACAAAATTACGCGAACTTCAACCCGAATTACAAGTCGCTGGATTCGGCGGCGAAAATATGCAACTCGCCGGTTGCGAACTAATCGACGACTTGACAAAATACGCAGTAATGTGGCTGACTCAAGCTATCGCTCAATATTTCAAATTCAAAAAACTTCTCAAAAAAGCAAAAGAATTTCTGCTAAACGAAAAAATCGACGCCATAATTTTAGTCGATTATCCCGGATTCAACTGGCATATCGCAAAATTAGCAAAAGAAATCGGAATACCTGTTTTCTACTTCATGCCGCCGCAAATCTGGAGCTGGGCAAGATGGAGAGTCAATAAAATGAAACGCTACATCGACGTCGTTTTAACTCCGCTCAAATTCGAACAACAATGGTTCGAACAACACAACGTCAACTCAATTTTTATCGGACATCCCTTTTTCGAAGAAATGGCAAATAAAGAATCAGACGCCGCATTTCTCGAAGCGTTCTACAAGAAATACGGAAACGCGCCAATAATAACTTTACTACTCGGCTCAAGAAATCAAGAAGTAATCACTAACCTCGACGATTTCATCCTTGCAGTCGAATACGTTAAAGAAGTCTATCCGAATATCTGCCCAATATTCGCCGCATACAACCAAACTCACGCGACAATAATTCACAAACGATTGTCCGAACTCGATCTGACAATCCCAATAGTCGTCGGACGAACAACCGAACTAATCCGCGCAGCAGATTGTTGCCTCGCCGTGTCAGGTTCGGTATCGCTGGAACTGCTCGCATGTAACAAACCAACAGTCGTATATTACAAAGTCGGAAAATTACCGCTGCAAATACAACGATTCTTCAGACGAACAAGATACATCACTCTCGTCAACCTGCTTGCAATAGATTTACAACACGATATAAATTCTACCCAAACCCCTGTTTTTTACGACGACAACCTTTTTCCCATTCCGGCAGAACCATCCGAACAAGACCGCGATTCAATGTTGTTCCCAGAATTTTTAACCGCAATAGACCGCTCAAAAGACGCCGCCGCATATCTCGCCTTCTGGCTATCAAACCCAAAAGAAATGGCAACCCAAAAAAGAAGATTAGCAACCCTACTACGCGAAGTCGATAAAGTAGAATCACCAATCAATAACGCCGCAAATATCATTCTCGAATATGTCGAAAATAGAGAATAATCGAAAAATATCAATCATTGAAATTGACGAAAATAAAATTTATCGTCATAATTCCGTCAGAAATTTTTTCTTGTCAATTGTAACAATCATTTTCAGTAACCGTTCACGGGTTTTAAACACGGATAGTGGGGGGAATTTTAAAAGCGGATAATAACAGATTTGACTGATAATCGCGGAGAAAAAAAATGATGTTTTTTTGTGATTTATAAATCGCCCGCGATTATTCGCTCGCGATAACTTATGAAAATGATTGTTACAATTGACGTAATATATCAGCGGAATTTTTTAAACGCGGATAATACGGATTCAACGGATATTCGCGGAGAATGGAAATGACGATTTTAATATCAATAAAATTATATTA
>JAITAZ010000606.1 GCA_031283825.1 Planctomycetaceae bacterium
ATATTGGAGAGATTCTATGCGTATTCGTTGGCGGGGACTAGAGCTTCCCAGCAAAGTAACGTGCGATGTGCAAACGCTTACAGGAACTTATGGCAGTTTTGTTGCCGAGCCGTTTGAGCGTGGATTTGGTCATACTGTTGGTAACAGTTTGCGTCGGGTGTTGCTTTCGAGTCTTGAGGGCAGTGCTGTAACTCGCGTAAAGATTAAAAACGCGTTACACGAGTTCACTTCGATTAAGGGCGTGCTTGAGGATATTACGGAGGTAACGCTTAATATTAAGTCGCTTGTTGTCAAGTTGTATGATGAGAAGCCGCGAATTTTGCGTATTTTGAAGAGTACAGCCGGACCGATTACGAGCGCTGATATTATTGGCGATGACAGCGTTGAGGTTATTGATAGCGATCATTTTATTGCGACATTGACAGATAATGTTCCGTTTGAGATGGAGATGGTAGTTGAGAATGGTCGTGGATATGTTCCCGCGTCGGAACAGTTAGCGTCGATTAGAGACAGGGGCGAAGATATTGGATTTATTCCGCTTGACGCCGCATTTAGTCCGGTGGTTCGGGTGCAGTATAGTGTTGATGAAACGCGGGTTGGTCAGAAAACAAATTATGATCGTTTAACGATTCAGATTTGGACTGATGGTTCAATAAACCCAGAGCTTGCGTTGGTTGAAGGCGCAAAGATTTTCCGCAAGCATCTTAATCCGTTTGTTCAATATGATACGTTGGGGCAACCGGTATTTTCGAGAGCGAAGTCGTCGATATTTCCGCCCGGAACAGATCCGTCGGTGGATGCAAAATTATCAATGGAGATTGCTGAATTGCAGTTATCGGTGCGGGCGATGAATTGTCTTGAGGGCGAAAATATAAAAGTGATAAGAGACCTTGTAACAAAGTCGGAAGAGGCGTTGTTAGAGTTGAGAAATTTCGGCGAAACAACATTAACTGAAGTAAAAGAAAAACTTTTAGCGTTAGGTTTAAAACTAGGAATGAAAGTCCCGCAAGCGGATCAAACTTTTGGTTAAAGAAAATAAAACCTAATTTCATCCGTTGGTATTGCGTTATTTAAGCCTAGCCATTTATTTCAGATTTTTTACAACGCAAAATCAACAATTACTTTGGAAATATCACGATGGGGTATAAAAAACAATTTCCCATCAGGATATTTCCAAAATAAAAAATGCACAGCAAACTTAGATGTCAGGAAATAAAATCGGGAATTTCTAATAACGCATTAGAAATTCACTTAAATTAATTCTTAATTTTTAATTCTGAATTACGAATCCTCTCTCGCCTACTATACTTTGAGCGGTAACAAATGGTTGATTTTTTTCGGTAGAAAATAAAAACAGATTAAAAATTTATTGTAACCATTCACGCACAAGAGAAAAATTTCCTAAACCTTGAAAGGGCGTAGGATTTTTTTTCTTGTGAACGGTTACAATTTTGTTATCGTTACAAATATTCTATCGGCGATTTTGCAAAGTCGGTCTGTCGGTATTGTTGAATTATTGTAACAAAAAAATATAACCCTTATTTTTGGAGAATTAAATTATGTCAACGTCATCGTTGTACTTGGAAAAACTTTTTGGCTTGAACGGCAAAGTCGCCGTAATTATCGGCGGAGCCGGAGAATTAGGAGGAGCATTAGCCGCAGGAATCGGACAAGCCGGCGCTCACTTAATAATCGCAGATATGAGCGAATCTGCATGTCAATCTCGACTTGAAAAATTAAATACACTAGGCGTCAGCGCCGAATATTTGATCGTCGATATTACTAATCGCGAATCAATTAAATCGCTTCTCGCCGGAGCATTGAAAAAAACAGGTCAAGTCAACATGTTAGTCAATTGCGCTGGAATCAATGTCGGCACGCCATTTCTCGAAGTCGATCCCGCAACTTGGGACAAAATCTTTGCAGTCAACCTCAAAGGCATGATGGAATCATGTCAAGTTTTCATTGAATCAATGCTAAAAAACGAAAACGGAGGCTCAATATTAAATATCGGAAGCGTAAATTCTGATAGACCTCTCTCCCTAGTTTTCGCCTACGCGGCGTCCAAAGCAGGAGTCGTAAGTTTAACTCAAAATATCGCACAAGAATTCGCATGTAAAAAAATACGATGCAACGCAATCTGTCCGGGTTTTTTCCCAGCAGAACAAAATCGTAAAATCCTAAGCGAAGAACGCGTTGCAAATATTATGAAAGGAACCCCAATGAAAAGATACGGCTCGCCAGACGAATTAGTCGGCGCAGCTTTATTACTACTTTCACAAAACGCCGGAAGCTACATGACCGGCGCAGCAGTTTACGTAGATGGAGGATTCACTTGCTCATGGTTCTAAAAACAGATTTTTTTGTTTTGCTAACTGAGCCTAATTTGAACCTAAATCGTTGATTGGAAATTATAATGTCCCATTTAAAATAATATGGGAATCTCTAATAATTCGTTTTTTTATTAACCACAGAGAACACCAGAGAAAATTTTAATTGAATCAAAACATAATTTAAATTAATATAAATTGTAATTGTTCACAAGAAAAAAATTCTACGCCCTTTCAGGGCTTAAGAAATTTGTAACCATTCACGGTTTTTTTATCACGGATAATTTGGGGAATTTTAAACGCGGATAATAACAGATTTGACGGATAATCGCGGAGAATGGAAATGATGCTTTTGTGGTAGAGAAGTCAATAGATTAAAGGGGATAAAGAAGTGAGTGAATGAGAAATTATAAGATTAATTAAGTTATACTCCTCACACTTG
>JAITAZ010000658.1 GCA_031283825.1 Planctomycetaceae bacterium
GACTTTAAGTTGCTGCACGACATTCCAACGAAAAATATCGCCAGTCTGAAATTTGTAACGAAAATTATATTTCTCCTTGACAACATCCGAATCGCCGCCGTTTGTAACAACAACAGACATCGTACTCGGATTTTTCAAATTGCTATTGCTACTTGGATCATTAGTTTGTTCAATCGGCGGCTTCGGTTCAATCGACTCTTCCGACCTATTGCACGCACAAAATAACAAAACAAAAAATAGATTCAACCAAACTAAAATAATAATCAATTTTTTCATTTTCTTTTTTTAATTTCTAATTGGAGTTTAATGTTCTAGTGCTTTGTTAAGCTTAAAAATTGGGATAACCCAAACAAAATATCCTACAAAATAACGGTTACCGTTTTTGAATAACCAAACCAAAAGTAGAGACGCAATGCTTTGCGTCTCTATCGGTGATCTTTTGATCGAACAATGAGACGCAAGGCATTGCGTCTCTACATTTGTTAATTTGTAAATATTCACGTTTTAATTTTGCGATAAAAAATAAAAAACCGTGAACGGTTACAAAAAATAAAACTCGCCGCAAGGGCGTAAAATGCGTTATCTAACAGAACTTGGGAACTTTAACGGCTTTGGTCCTAGAACGGCAATGTGGAATGGTCCGGGAGGATTCTCTAAAAGGAATTTATTCACGTCCGACTCGGTCAACGAATTTATCGACGACTCTATCTCGTCGAAAGATTGTAAACGATTTAAATTTTGCCAATCAAATAACATGTCCGCACATCGCCCGCTTATCGATTCTTGACCTATAATCAATTCGCTTCTACATCCTATTTTATATCTGTCAATTTCGTCCTGATAAACTCCGTCTTTTAAATTTTCAAGCTCCTCGATTAACACGTCAAGCGTTTCCTGTGCTTTTTTCGATGACGTTCCGCAATAACAATACACGCTCGCCCGATTCCGCAAAGTCGAATACAACGCCGAAACCGAATAACAAAGTCCTCGTTTCTCCCGCAACTCGCGAAATAATCTGCAACTCGTCCCGCCGCTCAAAATTCCAACGCCGCACTTGGCTAACTTATAATCTAATCTGTCAACCGGCAACGTCGGATACGCTATCCCAATATGAGTCTGTTCCGAATCGCCCGCAATATAAATTTCCGAATCGCCAATAATCCGCTCTTCCGAAAAACTAAACGGCTTCGGTCGCCAATCAGAAAATAATTCGCCTATCTTGTCCCGCACTTCTTCAAAATCAAACCTGCCCGCAATACTAAAAATCGCGCCCTCCGGCTGAAACCATAAATCATGTCCTCGACGAATATCTTCAATTGTTATCTTGTTAATCGTCTCAATCGTCCCCAATCCAGAACGTCCCAACGGAGACGGCAAAAAATTACGACGCAACTCCATCATCATACGACTAGAAGGCTCGTCCTCAAGAGAATAAATTTCCTGAATTATCGTTTGCTTGACCGAATCGAAATACTTAACGTTAAAATGAGGATAAAGCACTTGATCCGACGTCAACTCAATCGCAGATAAAAGATTCTCCGGCAACATCGAAACGCTAAAACACGTATCAAAAAGACCAACAGACTCCGAAGCATCACAACCAAGATTCTCAAACGCCTCCAGAAATTCACGACTCCCGCGCTTGCCCGCGCCGCGCGAAATCATCTCGCAAACCAACGTCGCTACTCCCTCAAAACCAAAAGGATCAAATATAGAACCAAACGGAACAGATAATACATAAGATACAGATTCCGCCCAACTAACAGAATCCGCTAGTAAAATAAGTCCATTATCAAATTTATGAATACGCGGCATTGAGAGTTGTATTAGTTGTAATAGTTGATACTTTACACGGTAAAAAATGACCACTTATTTTTTCACGTGATCGCCAAAGTTATCTGGCAATCTCATTAGCCGCAAAGCGTCATTTTTGTTTATTTTTTTGTAACCGTTCACGGTTTCAAATTCGGAATTAAAGTATTTTGGTAATTGTTTACGTGAAAAAAGTATTTTCCTTCGCCCTGAAGGGGCGAAGGAAATTTTTCTCTTTGCGTGAATGGTTACAAAAATAATATGGTTTTTTAAAAAACCGTGAACGGTTACAAATAAAAATTCTGCTGGAATATTACTTTATTTCTTATATTTTTTGCTAGAAAAGTTAAAAATTTTTAATTGTTGGCAAGATGTATCGATAAACTAATTTTTACCAATTATATTATTTGTCTGACATGGCAAGATACACGAACTTTGGGGTTTAACAAGGATTGACGCGATGCGTTTTTTGTTTTTACCGATAATATCCAGATAATGTTTTTTTTACGCTTCGTTCTTTTTGGCGAGCTAATTCAAGTCATAATTGTTTAATGAAATTTAATGGAGAACTTGGGATTTATCACTGTAATAGATCATCCGCAACACGGTTTGATCGGCGGGTATCTTGTGCTTAATCAAGCGGGTCGTCCTTTGGAATTTCACTGTACCAATCCAGTCAGACCCAGTAAAACACAAGAAATACTATTCGGCGCTGCACTCGAACCGTATCTTTACGGCGAACAAATCGCACGGACTCTCGCGTCTAAATCGAAATTAAAAGTTGTCGTTATTTTGACAAATATCGTGTCCGCGCTTTCCGCAAGTGCTTTAATAAATTTTCCTATCGCATATATCTCTGACAACTTGACGAAAAATATAGAAAATAATTCCGATTCAAAATCAAATTCAAAAAGAATTATCTCCGACGAACTAAACGAATCGTTGCGATTTTTCGGAATCGAAGAAAATCATCGTCAAACAGATGATTCAAAAGACATAAACGAAATCGCGCCTGTTCCGCCTGTCGTAGGCTTAAACGTAGAATATTGGCAAAGTTATATCATAGGCAATCGGACAATCGCTATCCCAGCAGGTGAACACGAAAAAGATAGAGAGATTCTACTAAACGAATTAAACAGAATCTCACTAAACGTAGATTTACTAGAACCTTTCACAAGAATCAAACTAGCAATCGCAGAAACACACAACTATAAATAATGCGAAATTTTAGAAGGAACGCAGGCGTCCCGCCTGCATGACAAACGCCTAAATAGGCGGTCGAGACGACCGAGATCCTAATAAAAATAAATTTTACATGAGGTTTTTAGATGTTCCCCGAATATTTTAAATTGTCCGCCGATTACGCAGAGGTTCGCCGAATATTTTAAATTGTCCGCCGATTACGCAGAGATTCGCCGGTTATTTGTACTATATCAGCGGCATTTTTATTTTGTGATCAACCTTATGATATTTTCCTACGCTCTGAAAGGACAGAATAGTAGTTGATAGTTGATAGTGGAGAGTGGAGAGTGGAGAGTGGAGAGTGGAGAGTGAATAGTTATGAGTGAATAGTGAATAGTGTTCGCAAGCGGAATTATTTACTGTTTTGATAGTAATCCGCATTGCGGCACTATCCACTATCCACTCTCAACTATCAACTACTCAATGAGTTTTGTTTTGTATTTTCAAAGAAGAATCTGCGAAACTCGGTGTTTTCTGCGATAAATCAGTTTCGTTTTCCGAGCAATAACGACAAAAAAACCGGAACTCCAATAAATGCCGTTAAAATCGAGACTGGTAAAATTCTTGGCGCGAAAATTAACCGAGCCGAAGTATCGGCAATGAGTAGCAAAAGACCACCGAATAACAGCGAAAAAGGTAATAGAAATCGATGGTCGGAACCAATCCAAAGCCGCGCAACATGTGGTACAACCAAGCCGACAAAACCAATAATTCCAAGCAACGATACCAACACCGCCGTAAGTAAGGAAGCAAACAACATTGTAAGAGTTTGAAGCCGCCGAACCGGTACACCAAGACTTCGTGCAGATTCTTCACCAAGTATCAAGGCGTTATAATTCCAACTTTGGTACAAAAAATAAAAAGATACCGGTAAAATACAAACCGCCATCAAAATAAGACTGTTCCAGGTGGCACGGGCGGTGTCGCCGAATGTCCAGTAAACAATCGCTGCAAGTTGGGAGTTATCGGCGATGTATTGAAGAAACATCAACGCCGCTGAAAAAAGAGAACTAAGCGCAACTCCAACTAAAATAATTGATTCTGATCGGGTTGCTCGGAGTTGTCCGAGTAAAAGTACCACCGCGGTTGTTAGGACGGCACAGAAAAAGGCACCCAAAGAAATGCCAAGCTTCGCAGTAAAGAAAAAATGATTGGAACTGAACAACATGTTGTCCGCCAGTGAAATTCCGCCGCCGCCAAGATACAACATCAACGCAGCACCAAATGCGGCAGCACTCGAAATTCCTAATGTAAACGGAGAACAAAGCGGATTGCGTAAAACACTTTGCATTGTTGCCCCCGAAACAGACAAACCCGCTCCGGCTAAAATTGCCGCTAAGGCTTGCGGTAAACGAATATCACGAATAATATACAAAAATCGCGGTTCCGAATCATAACCGCAAAGAATCCGAATGACCTCGCCAAACGGCACCGGCACCGCTCCAACCGCAATCGAAATACAAAGTGAAACCGGAAGCAATATCGCTGATACAATAAGAATAACTATCCGGTAATGGAATAATCGAGAACAATTCTTAATAAATAAAAACATCTGTTAAGGTGTTGTGTTCAATATGTTGTTTAAATAGTCCGCAGATT
>JAITAZ010000238.1 GCA_031283825.1 Planctomycetaceae bacterium
CATCAACAGAAATTGTCGTTAATCAAGTTCCGATGAAATGGCATTACGATATTCCCGCCCAAAAATATTGGGAAGGGTTGCCAATCGGAACCGGACGCTTTGCGGCAATGATTCCGGGAGCTGTTGATCTCGACGTAATCGCCTTTAACGACGAAACACTTTGGACGGGAGGTCCGTATAATCCAAATAATCCCGAAGGTCCGAAAATTCTGGAAAAGATTCGCGAATACGCACTCGCCCGTAATTGGTATGACGCTCACAAAGAAGCTAGAAAATTTGTCGCCGATACAAAATATACGCAACTCTACCAGCCAATGGGACGACTAAATATTCAAATAAAAAATCACGAATTGTCAAAAACAACAAACTACCAACGAGAACTCGATATGAATAACGCTCTCGTAAATGTTTCATATCAACTCGACGGCGTAAAGTATTCGCGTCAGGTTTTTGCAAGTTATCCGGATCAGGCGATTGTTTACCGTCTGACCGCAGACCAAAAAGGGAAAATCAATTTGTCCGCTTGGTTTTCAAGTTTGCAAGATAGCGCAAAAACACGAGTCGAAAAGAATGAAATAGTCATGGAAGGAACAACGATCTCAAAAATCAAAACCAGTGATACCGTTATTCGTCCGCCGCAAATGAAATGGCAGTCCAGAGTTCAAATCGTTCCCGAAGGCGGGGAGTCAACCGTTGACAATGATAAAATCATTATCTCCAACGCCGATTCCGTTACGCTGATTCTTGTCGGCGCAACGAACTGGGTCAACTGGAATGATGTCTCGGCTGACGAAAAAAAACGTTGCAAAGATTATATCGTCAATGCGTCGGAATTTTCGTATCAAGAATTATTAAAACGACACCTCGACGATTACAAGTCTCTTTTCGATGCTTGTCAAATTAATCTCGGTGCAGACCCTCATCCGAATCTTACTACGACTCAAGTAATGGACGAAATTCGCAAAGGTGCAATCGATCCGGCTTATGAAGCGCGATATTTTCAATACGGACGATATTTAATGCTTGCGGCGTCGCGTGAAAAAACGCTTGCGTTTAACAATCATAATATCTGGCTTGACAATCTCGAAGGCAGATGGCAAGGACGATGGACGTTGAATTTTAATATCCAAGTTGATTTTTTCGGCGTTGAAAATACTAGTCTTCCGATTCTCAATGAGTCGTTGGTATTGTTTGTTGAGAATCTTGCTCAAGCTGGAAAACGCACTGCGCGAGAGATGTTTAACTGTCGCGGTTGGTGTGCGCATCACGGAACGGACGTTTGGTTCGACACCGCGCCGACTGGATACGAACCGTGTTGGGCAATGTGGGCAATGGGAGGAGTTTGGTTGATGCAGCAACTTTACGATCATTATCTTTACAATCCCGATTCGGAGTATTTGAAAAGAATTTATCCGCTGATGAAAGGGTCGGTTGAGTTTTGTCTTGATTATCTTGTGAAAGACCCTGTAACTGGATTCATGGTAACTTGTCCATCAACTTCGCCGGAGAATAGTTTTTTCGACGACAACGGAAAAACTGTTGCGATTTCTTTTGCGTCTGCCAGCGACATTCAACTGATTCGTAATTTGTTCCGCAACTATATTGAAACTTGCAAAATTTTAAATGTCGATGAAGAGACGCGAAAGCAAACCGAGTCGATGCTTTCACAATTGCCGTCTCATAAAATTGGTAAATTCGGGCAGTTGCAAGAATGGTTTTACGATTTCAAAGAAGCCGAACCGGATCACCGGCATCTTATGCATTTGTTCGCCGCTTATCCAGACGACGATATTACTATCCGCAAAACGCCGGAGTTGGCGGAAGCGTTGCGAGTTGCAATGAAACGTCGGGGCGAGATGAAGTATCGCGGTATGTTTGGCGCGTGGAAAATAAACTTGCGGGCAAGATTGGAAGAGCCGGAAGCGGCATACGCGATTTTGCATAAAATGTTGACGGACATCAGCGTTCATCCGTATCCTGAAGACAGTCGAATTACGCCGTCGATGGAGGGCAATCAAGGCGTTCCGGGAATCACTGCGGGAATTGCCGAGATGTTGATGCAAAGTCATAGCGGAGAAATTTCGCTTCTGCCTGCGATTCCGAAAGAGTGGAATACTGGTGAAATTAAAGGGCTACGCGCTCGCGGAGGTTACAATATCGACCTTGCGTGGAAGAATGGAAAATTGTTGAAAGCGTTGATCAAAGCGAATTATGACAGAACGTGTAATTTACGTACAAAAATTCCGGTTGTTGTTTTTTCGGGCGATAAAGAGATTTCGCGCAAATCGCTTGGAGAGAATTTTATTTCATTTGAAGCGAAGGCGGGTGAAACGTATCGAGTCGAACCGGAAGTAAAAACGTTTTCGTTTAATGTTCAAAAGTATGATTCGGCTACGGATAAATATGTTGAAGAGCGTATGATTTTGAAACCTGAGAAGACGGCGATTATTGTTGTTGACATGTGGAATTATCATTGGTGTGTAACGACGTCGGAGCGGGTGTCGGCGATGGTTCCTCGAATGAATCGCGTGTTGTCGATTGCGCGCGGGCTTGGGATGCAAGTCGTGTGGAATCCGAGCGATGTTGTAACTGTGTATTCGGGTTATTCTCAATATGAGCGGGCGGTTTCGGTTAAAGTTCGACCTGCGCCGCGAGTTCGTCCGGCGATTTCGGTCAAGTTTACTGCGCCGGTGGGAAGATGTATGTGTGGAGACGGAATAAATTGTAAAGTAAATTATGGATGGGACGGCATGAATCCAGATTTAATTATTGAAGACGACGATTTGTTTTCGTCTTCGACTAATGAAATTTATTCGTTGTTAACTGAACGCGGTATTACTGACATTATCTACATGGGCGTTCACACGAACATGTGCGTTTTTGGCAAGCCCGGCGCGATGTCGGAGATGTGGCGGGCTGGATTCAACTGTTTTCTTGCCCGTGATCTCAACGATGCTGGTACTACTTATGCTCCTCAACGAGACTATACGCTGGATAAAGGAACAACTGAAATAAATGAGAATCTTCAAAAGGCTGGTATTCCGTGTATCAACATGGGCGAGAATTTCAAGGATGCCGGTTTGTGGAAAACGTCTGATTTGCCGGTTGATTATGTTCGTTTTACGCCTTGGGGCAAAGTTGATCGACCATATTTTATGGAAAATTCAACTATAGTAACGTTGACTGCGACTTGGCTTGAAGGAGTTGAGATACGTTATTCTACTGACGACTCCGAACCGACGGAGAAATCGACGTTGTATGAGAAGCCGTTGACGATAAATCAAACGCAAAAATTACGTGCGGCGGCGTTTCGTGATGGGCAGCGAGTTAGTCTGATGAGTGATGCGTATTATGTTAAGATGGCTGAAAAAATTCCGTCTCAACCAGATGTTTATCTTGATGATTTATCTTATATTACGAATGATTATCTTAATCAATCGCGTGCGGCTTCGTTTTGTTTTTGGTATCCGCAGAGGGGCAAGTCGTTTGAGGTCAAGCCGTTGCGGGTTCGTGGCAAGACGTATGAGCATGGATTAGGATTTAGAGCGCCGTCGTCGGTGCAGTATGAGATCAAGCCGGAGTACAAGCGTTTTGTTGCGAGGGTTGGAGTTGACGACAACATGTTGAGCGTAAACAACGGACGATTTCTAGCGATGCATAGCAGTGTGATTTTCAAATTATATATAGACGGAAAATTAGTTGCGGAGAGTCCGGTAATGAGAATTTCTCAAGAAGCGTGGCGATTCGATGTAGAAATCCCCAAAGGAAGTTATCGAATAAACCTAACCTGCGCAGACGCCGGAACGAGAAACATCTTAGACTACGGCAATTGGATCGACGCAGGATTCATAACGAAATAGATAATATCCTCTTCCAAAAGTCAATTTAACCCAATTTGTAGTCCTACATGAGCCAATTGTAGCCCTACAATTGGTCAATGTAGTCCTACAATTGATCAATGTAGTCCTACAATTGATCGATGTAGAACTACAATTAGTCAATGTAGGACTACAATTAGTCAATGTAGGACTACAATTGATCGATGTAGGACTACAATTAGTCAATGTAGGACTACAATTGATCGATGTAGGACTACAATTGGCTACTAAGGTTGTTTCGTTGGAGAAATAAGAAAAAAATAAGGTTCGTCATTCATCGCCTTGACAATAATAACTCATGTTACGCAGTATTTGTCCGTCAGTAGCGTTTATCGATCAGGTTGATCACCGATCAGGTAGGCGACCTTTCGGCGAAAGGTTGCGAACCTACGGTCGCCTACATGATCTGGGGTAGCAAGTAATTAAAAAAACAGTAACATATCACTTGAATAATTTATTTGTAATATATCAACGGATTTTTAAATTCGGAATTATGTAATATTATTCGGAAAATTTATTTTGGATTTTGCGTTGTAACAATTTATTAGGGACTTTTAGCGTTTTTAAATTGCTAAACCCAATGTAGAGACGCA
>JAITAZ010000054.1 GCA_031283825.1 Planctomycetaceae bacterium
TCAGACAAGACGAATCGTCCAATACGTAAAAAGGCTGCTTAATTGAATGAAAAAATTTTGTCAAATTCGACGGACGAAATTGCTTGGACATCGATTAAATTATATGTATAAAATTTATAACCACTCACTGGGGGAAATTCGGAATTCGGAATTCGGAATTATGTAATAGCAAGCGGAAAAATTGAGGTAAAGTCGGTCGTAGTTTTTTTAAGGTCAATAGGAACGATATAGACAAAAGAGACAGTAGAGACGACGTTGCTATTAAAGACTCAAAATATCGCTTTTGAGTCTTTTCAATTTAGATTTAAACTAAAATGTCTTTACTGTCTCTCATGTCCCTTAATAAAAATAATTCTACTGAATAATTACCAAAAAATTTTAAATAATTTTCGCCAACGTTTCGGTTAATTCAAGAATCATTTCTGTTGTGTGAGTTGCAAAAACCGCAATCCTCAACGCGCCTTGAGAACCCAAACCCGTATAACGCGGCAAATACGAAACAAGAATCCCGCGATTCGATAACTCCTTTTGTATTCTACGCATATTTATTGCCGAACCGAGCGTCAAAATAACTATCGGCAACGGATTATCCTCGACTTCGATTCCTTTTTCTCGTAATTTTCGTTTCAATAATTCTGTATTTGCTTGTAGTTTTTTTCTCAATTCTCCCTTTGCCGCAATCGACAACGCCGCCGCTGTTGCCGCCGCAATCGGACTCGCCGGAGCACTCGCGCCGTGATAAATTGTCGTGCGGTCTTTAATACATTGAATAAACGCTTCGCTGCCCGGAATTATTCCGCCGCTGCCGCCGACAACTTTACAAAGAGAAAACGCTTGATAAAGATTCGTTGTTATCTCAGACGAATTATTATTCGTACAAAAATGAAAATCGTCGATTGAATCTTGTGTCGTCCGATTCGCCAAAGCCGGACTAATATTGAAATGCTCAAAAGTTCCGAGTCCGTTTGAGCCAAGCACTCCAAAGCCGTGAGCGTCGTCGATTAACAACGACGCGCCGTCGTAATTTTCTAGCAGAGTAACGTAATCTTGAATTGGCGCAATTGTGCCGAGCAACGAAAAAACGCCGTCGGTTATTATCAACGGACGTTCATGTAATTGAAGATTCGACTCAAGTTTGTCATGTAAATCTTGCACGTTGCGATGCGAAAACGTAATAGGACGACATCGCGGATTACGGATTCGTTTTGCCGCGTCGAACAAAGAATAATGAGAGGCTTCGTCGATAAAAATTCGGTCGAAAGTTCCGTCGATTGATTCGATTAAAATTTGATTAGCGATGTAGCCTGACGCGGTATAAAACGAGCGGTCAACGCCGAGTAATTCAGTGATCAACCGTTCGACTTGAAAAACCGGCGGAGACGTAAACGCGGTTCGAGTTGTTGCCGTACCGACGCCGTAACGCAACACAGCTTCGCAAGTTGCCGCGATAACTTCGGGTTCTGCTTGTAATCCCAAGTAACCGTTTCCGGCGAAGTAAAGATAAACTCTACCGGCGACAGTAATCATTGAATCGGGTGGTCCGTCAAAACTTAAAGTCTCTTCAATTTCATTTTGAATATTATTCGTAACAGAAATTGTCGGGTTTGATTTCCACGATGAAATATCCTCTTGCTGATTCAATTGAGGTTGACCGGAGTTGAAAAAAAATTTGAACATAATAAATAAAAAAATAATTGCCGCGAACAATTACAGAAACAATTACCGTAATTATTCAGTTGAATATTTAAACTGCGAACAATTCAAAATAATTCGCTCATTGCAGACGGAAGAGTAACAATTATTCAAATCAAACGCAAGATCAATTTTAAATTCGCGTCCAGCTAGAGACGCAATGTTGGTAGAAACGTATTGATCCAGTGATAGACAATTATCGATTCAGATAGGCAACCATATCAGAGGTGAACGGTAACAAATGGTTGGTTTTTTTCGGGTAGAAAATAATGACAGATTAAAAATTTTTTGTAACCGTTTACGGAATTTTTTATTTTTTTATCGAAAAATTAAAACGTGAATAGCTACAAATTAACAAATGTAGAGACGCAATGCCTTGCGTCTCTGTTCGATCAAAAGCTCACCGATAGAGACGCAAAGCATTGCGTCTCTACATTGGGTTTAGTAATTCAAATCCGAAATTTAAAAATCCGTGAACGGTTACGATTTTTTTTCTTTTGAACGTGAACTGTTACAAATTTTCGTTACAGAATATTTTCTCATGCGTGAAGTAGTCCCCGTTGACAGCATTTTAAAATGCTGTAAGATTCAACGCTCAAATTTCCTCGCGTAGAAAAAGGTTTGTACAAGATTGAATTTTAACAGCTCCGGCGCGGGCAGTTTAATGTATCGGAGATTTGAACTTTGGAAAATTTCAGAAATTAGAATTAAATCTAGTCATAGAAAGAAAAACATGCCGACAATCAATCAATTAGTTCGTAAAAATCGTCAACAACAGGTGTACAAAAGTAAATCTGTAGTATTAGATAAATGTTCGCAAAAACGCGGCGTTTGTCTTTTGGTGCGTACAATGCCGCCCAAAAAGCCAAATTCGGCTTTGCGAAAAATTACAAGAGTACGACTTTCAAACGGGAAAGAAGTTACAGTTTATATCCCGGGCGAAAATCATTCGCTACAAGAACATTCAATAGTTCTAATTCGCGGCGGACGAGTTCGAGACCTGCCAGGCGTAAGATATCAGGTAATTCGAGGAACTCTCGACGCCACCGGTGTTGACGGACGTAAACAAGCAAGAAGTAGATACGGCGCAAAAAAGAATCAAAAAGCCGCTACAAAAGGAGCCGCAAAAAAGAAATAATATTTCAAAATATTTCAAAATTCACGCATAAATTTCAACAGCATAACCTCAACCAAAACTTAAAATGTAAGCAGTTAAAAAATTGCTTGCACGCTAAACGATGTCTTTTAAGTTATTATGTTGTTGAAATTCATCGCAAAATTCGTATTACAAGATTTTTGAACAATTAAAGAAACATAAAGGAAAAAAATATGGGACGCATAACGGCAAGTAAAAAACAATTAAAACCAGATCCAATTTATAGCTCGATTCTGGCAAGTAAGTTTATCAATTGTCTGATGTGGGACGGTAAAAAAAACGCGGCTGAAAGCGTATTCTACGGCGCGTTAGAAATCATAAAAAACAAGCATCAAGACAAATCACCAATTGAAGTTTTTCATACGGCGATTGAAAATGTTAAGCCGAATATAGAAGTGCGATCAAAACGTGTTGGCGGCGCTTCATATCAGGTGCCGATGCAAGTACAAAAGAATCGTCAGCAATCGTTAGCGATTCGTTGGATTCTTAACGCCGTTAGAGACAAAAAAGGTCAACCGGCGCACGAAAAACTCGCAACAGAATTGATAAACGCTTTCAACAAAGAAGGAACTGCTATCGTAAAACGCGAAAACGTTCACAAAATGGCTGAAGCAAACAAAGCATTTGCTCATTTCGCATGGTAAAAAATTGTAAACGTTCATGGTTTTTAAATTTCAGAATTCGGAATTTAAAAAACCGTGAACGATTACAACAAATGAATATTTGTAACTCATGTTATGCAGTATTTGTCCGTCAGTAGGCGGTAATTGATCAGGTAGGCGACCTTTCGCCGAAAGGTCGCGTCGGCGTTAGCCGACAGTAAATCTGAATTGATTTTAATTAAAACCGCGTAGCGGTTTCCCAATATAGCGATGGGTAAAAATTCGATAGAATTTTCACCCATCGAAAAAAAAAATCGCGTTACGAATTTATTTTCGACGGGTAAAATCGCATTGCGATTTCACCCATCGCTATTTTGGAATTGTCCCTACGGGACAAAGTTGATGTTTTGATTCAAATTAGAATCAATTCAGATTTATCGTTGCCTTCGGCAACGCGACCTTTCGGCGAAAGGTCGCCTACCTGAGTCGGCGGTCGCCTACCTATGGTTGCCTACCTATGGTTGTCTCAAAATATACCGCACAAAAAATAATTCTTTAAAAAATTTTTTCTTTGCTTATAGCTGGTTGTCAAAAATAAAAAATACACTATACTATCCCAGTATTGCAAAACTCAAATTTTTACTCTCAATTAAAATTTGAAACCAATTCAATACTCAGGGCGATTAGCTCAGTTGGTTAGAGCGTCTGGTTTACACCCAGAAGGTCAGCGGTTCGAGCCCGTTATCGCCCACTAGACTAGTTCAGGAAACAAATTCTGAACTAGTTTTTTTTTACGTCTATCACCCCGTCAACTCCATGTTTAAAAATTATTTTACCCATCGTTTCAAAATATTACTCCACAAAATACCATAAACCTCTCCCACCAAAAATGAACCCTCCCGACGCCGCATTACAATTAGTTAACGGATTAGCTACACTACCCGAAAAATTCGTCGTCTGCCTCAATCAACTCGGTACAATTACACACACCGCCGGTAATAGCTTCAAACACGCCGAACTCAATCCCGAAAACTACATCGGTATCACCGCAAATACCCTGTTCAACGAACACCCTAAAGTTACACTCGCCATCCAAAACGCATATCAAGGTTACACAAACGAAATCAAAAAATGCTGGCTACAAGGAAAATGCTACTCACTACAATTCATCCCCATAAAAAACCTAAACAAAACCGAATATATCATCGGAATAATCACCGATATAACCAAATCCGAACTCAATAAAATAAATCTCGAAAAAAATACATCAGAAAACTCAAATATCTCAAATATCTCCAATATTTCAAATATCCCCAATATCTCCGACAACTCCGACGAGTCACTACGTCTAAACGAAGAAAAATATCGCTCCCTGTTCGACTCCCTGCCCAACGGATTCATCCTGTTCGAAACACTATGGGATAATAAAGGTGAACCCGTCGATCTACGCTGCATCGAAATCAATCCTGCAATGGTAACAATGTCCCTCCGAACCCGCGAAGAATTACTTGGCATTAGCCCCCGCGCTTTTTTCGATCCATCAGCTAAATTACTCTCCCACGACTTCGGAGAAGATTGGATAAGCGAAATCATCCGACGAACACTCGACGGAATAAACGACGTCTATCTTACCTACGATCCAATGCTCAACGGATACCAACATCTACGTACATTCTGCCCTCGCCCCAGTCATATCGGCGTATTCGTTACAGACGTTACCGCACAGGTCCGCTCCGAACAAGCCGTCCACACCCGCGAAAAATTACTCAACAAAATCCTCGAAACCTCCGACGAAGCAATCATCGCCTCAAATTACTTCGGTCAAATAACTCACGCCAATATACACGCTATCGATCTACTCGCTCAACTCGCGTCGTCCGATAACTTTACCGCAATGAATATCACCCTCGACGACGTCAGAGATTTATTAGCGTCCTCCGCCCAAAATCCCGATGGCTTCATCCAAGCTTGCCAAAACTTCTTGACCGAAAACCCGCCGACCGAATATCTAATGGAAATGAAAAACGGTCAAATGCTGCGCTTCTCCGCCCACTCCGTTCAACTCGACGACGACGATCCCGAATGCATTCAAATCTGGCGTTGCCGCGACGTAACCAAAGAATGGAACGCCGCCCGCAAAATCACCGAAAGCGAAGAACAATACCGCACCCTGTTTCAATCAATGGCTGGCGGCGCACTACTACTCAATATAGTCAAAGACGACAACGGAACCCCCCTCGACTTTGTCATCGAAGCAGTCAATAAAGCTTGCGATTACTTCGTCAAAACAGATACAAGTCAGCTAATCGGCAAATCAATTCTTGAACTTTTCAAAGGAATAAAAATCCTCTCCCACGACTTCGGCGATACCTGGTGGCTCGGAATCGCCGACTGCATCATGCGCGGCGAATCCGGCTTTTACCACGTTTACGTCCCCGAATTCGGAAATACGCCTTACTCAGAAGTCGTCGTTTTCCCCTCCGGCGAAAACCAAGTCGGAATACTACTCTACGACGAAACCGCACAAGTCCTGTCCAAAAGATCACTACAAACAATACGAATCGTTATCGATCACATCTCCGTCCCCACAATCTGGATCGATATGGACGGACAAATCACTTACGCTAACGAAGCGGCAATAAACTTCTTCGGACATAAATCATCAGATACACTAATCGGCGAAAAAATCGGAAAATACTTCTTGCGAATGTCAGACGAATACGAATGGCAAGAATTTATCGCAAATTTCGCAAAAGAAAAAAAATTCACCTCCGAAACCCAAATCCGCCGCCTCGATAATCAAATAATTCCAGTACAGGCAATAATCGATCTAATCGAACAAAACGGCGAACAATTTCTCGCCGTCTGCTTCCACGATTTAAGCGAACAAACTAAACGAATCGAAGCAGAACAAGCGTCAATTGCCAAATCACGTTTTCTTGCACACATGAGCCACGAAATTCGCACGCCCCTAAACGGCGTAATCGGTATGTCAGACCTATTGCTAGAAACAGAATTATCACCCAAACAACGCGAATATGTCGAACTCGCAAGAGCATCAGGTAAATTCCTACTTTCACTAATCAACGATATTCTCGACTTCTCCAAAATCGAAGCCGGTAAACTTGAAATCGAACAAATCGATTTCGATCTGCCGCAACTTATTGAATCCGTAGTCGGAATCTTAGCATCACGAGCATTAAGCAGCAACCTCGAAGTATGCGGACTATTCTTAACCGACATCCCCCGAAACGTCGCCGGAGATGTCGGAAGAGTTCGACAAATACTAGTCAACTTGATGGGAAACGCCGTTAAATTTACACATCAAGGCGGAGTTAAATTGTCCGTCGAAACAAAATATTGCGAACTTCGCGAAGACGGGAATTATTGCATACTCCAATTCAAAGTTACAGATTCCGGCATCGGGATTCCTCACGAATTAATGGATCGATTGTTCAATTCATTTTCACAAGTCGATTCGTCTCTGGCTAGACGTTACGGAGGAACCGGATTAGGATTAGCAATCTCAAAAGAATTAGTCAACCTAATGGGCGGAGAAATCGGAGTCGAAAGCGAAGAAGGAAAAGGCTCAACGTTCTGGTTCACGCTGCCTTTCAAATGCGACGAAATTAAAAATAACGCCATCGTAGGAATCTTTGAACAAAACATAACTTGTCTAAATGGATTAAAAGTCGCAGTAATCGTCGATAATCACGTTTTACGCGACGTAATTACCGAACAACTCAAAGCATGGAAAATGCAACCCGATTCTTTCACGCTAAAACAAAATCCACTCGACAAAATACAAAAAGCCGCAAAAAACGGAAATCCATTCAAAATAATTATTCTCGACGGAGTTACTTCAACAAACACAAACGAAAACAACGAAGTCAACAAAGATAATAAAAACAACAAAGATAATAATGTCTCACACAATAAAAATAACAGCATCGACGGAGCAGAATTATCACGGAGAATAAAATCAGATGAAACGCTGGAAGGAGTCTTTGTCGTGATGTTGCGTCCGCTTGTCGATACAGACGCAGAATTAAATTATTCGATGGAAAATGATCTAGTTGATAAATATATCAGTAAACCGATTTTTGGTTCTGCTCTCTTTAATGCGTTAGTGTCGGCAGTTACTGGAGTTGAAAATGTCTATGCTGAAACAAAATACTCAGACACGCGAAAAGAATGGATCGAAGAATGGAAAGATACGCTCTCAATTAAAAACGCATTAAATAATTTTTCAATGGAAGGACACAACACGAAAAATTCAAGAATCAAAAAATCAAACAACCAACAAAATGAAACCAACGAAAATAATAATTACAACGACGAAGAAATAATTATTCTAGTCGCAGAAGATAATCGAGTAAATCAAATCGTCGTTGGAGAGATATTAGCTCAAGCCGGATACAGTTATGAAATCGTCGGCAACGGAAGATTAGCTTACGAAGCAGTAATGAAAAAACGCTTCGACCTAGTCTTAATGGATTGCCAAATGCCCGAAATGGACGGTTTCCAAGCAACAAAACTAATCAGAAACATGGAATCAAACAACGTAGAGCTAAGAACAAAACATCACGGCAGAATCCCAATCATAGCCCTAACCGCCAACGCAACCGCCGGAGATCAAGAACTATGCATAGAATCCGGTATGGACGCCTATTGCAGCAAACCCGTAAACGCCACAAAATTAATCGAATTAGTAAAATCAAGACTACAAAACAACACAACTTCATTCGAAGAAAATTCCGTAATAATTTAATTGATCACCTGAGCCACCAGATCAGGTAGGCGACCGCCGACTCAGGTAGGCAACCAGATCTGGGGCAACAAGTCCCTCTTGAGTCATTAACCACTGATTTCAAACAAGAACGTCCCCATCGTCCCCAATGTCCCCCCAAAAAATTACCTTTGGCTTTTTAAAATCCATATTATTTTTTGGGGGGACGTTGGGGACATTGGGGACTTGGGGGACATTGGGGACGCACTAACTAAAATCTAGGATTAACGGCTCAAGGGGACAAACTAAAAAAATGTTTAACGGTAACCGATTTCTTTTGAGTCGTTGTTCTATTTGTCTCATTAAAAAAGAATCATT
>JAITAZ010000079.1 GCA_031283825.1 Planctomycetaceae bacterium
TTTTGAGTTAAACTCTTCTTTGATATTGCTTTAGACGCAAAATTTAATGTTAAGATAGGGGGGGGGGGGTGAGCTAGGTAAGCCGATTTTAGACTCGAAAATCATTTTGTTGACCTCAATATGAATTGTATTCTAGGTTTATGTAGAGTTTGTTTTCAAATTCTGATTTTCTGAATTATTTTCGTTTCACGGACGAAAAAAAAGTATCAAGTTCAATTCAGAAAAAAACTCTATCGATAGTTAATAAGTTTTCGGCAATTTCCCTCTCGATCTCGACATTTTTTCAGCAAATAACAAAAATTTCAGCTCCAGATTGTTCTGATTAAAACGAGTAATACGGGGATTTTTTAAACGCGGATAATACGGATTTGACGTATAATCGCGGAAAATGGAAATGATGCCTTTGTGTTGTAAAAGTCAATAATTTAAATGTGATAAAGATGGAAGTGAAAAATTATAATACTAACTAACTAATAATTAAATAGACAAATCAACTATAACTAAATAAACCTAAATTAAATAATTTTATGAATATTAAAATCGCCATTTGCATTTTCCGCGATTATCCGTCCTATCTGTTATTATCCGCGTTTAAAAATCCCCCCAACTATCCGTGATTAAAAAACTGCGAATAAATAGTTACAAAAATTCTAATAAACTCGGAATTGCCTTTCGATAAAAACATCTGGTAATTTTTATGGATTATGTCAATTCTTACGAATATATTGACGATAACGAAATTGAGCATTTTGCACAAATCTCAAAAAAAATTATAGAAAACTCTCGAAAAATACTAAATATCCCTTAAATCGCTCACGCCTAAAATTGTTTGCAATAATACATTACAATTCAAAAAATACGTAATTCAAAATGAACGTAAATTTCGTTATAAACAATTAACAACTTTTACCTCGCCCCAAAAAATGAAATACAATAACACCGAAAACACAATCAAAACTTTAAACGACGCTCATACAGCTTTAAAAAACGGAGACGTCTATCAAGCAGAACACCGATTCAAAGAACTCCTCAAATCAGAACCGCAAAACCTCTACGCACTCGACGGAATGGGGTTGATACACTGCCAACTCGGAGACTCAAAAAAAGCTATCAACTTCTTTCTCGAAGCACTCGAAAATTGCTCGCAACCAAACTCCTACAACTTCGATAATAACCTAGCCAATACCGATAAAGCCGTTATCCTACTACATCTCGGAATCGCCCTACACTCAATCGGAAATAATAACGACGCCCTCGAAACACTACAAAAAGCTTACTCAATCATTCCAAACTCGCCGGAAATTATTCTCAATCTCGGTCAACTACACTTCGAACTCGAACAATTCAACGAAGCTATCGGTTGCTTCAAATCACTCGTTGAATTACAACCACAAAACGCCTCCGCTTGGCTCACACTCGGCTACATCCTCTCACTCGGCGGATTCTTCAAAAACCAAATCAACGAACTCCACCCAAACGAATTACCCGATTTACTCGCCGCACAAAACGAATCAAATACTAATCGCAAAAATAATCAAAATCAATCCGACTTCAATAAAACTAAATTCAACGAAACATTAACAGCACTCACAAACGCACTAAAACTCGATAACTCCTCGCCCGACGCTTGCTTCTATATCGCCGAAACTTTCAGAAACGCCGAAATGTCTCACGAATCTTTGCCCTACTACCAACGTTTACTACAAATCGGAAAAGAATGGCCCCAAGCCGTGCAAAATTACGGAAAAGCACTACTCGCAACACAAAACCTCGCAGACGGTTGGGACGCAATGGAATTTCGATTCGCCGCCGAATTCGGAACTTGGTCAACCCACACGCTGCCTCAATGGTCGCCCCAAAATCAAAATAATAATCCGAAAAAAACAAAAAACATCCTCGCCTACGCCGAAGATAGCATCGCCTCCGAAATTATGTTCGCCTCATGTCTGCCCGACTTAATCAACGAAGTCGATCATTGCGTCGTCGAATGCGAACCATCACTGCACAGTTTATTCAAACGCTCTTTCCCTCGCGCGACAATCGTTGCAAACTCGCATGAAAACATCGGACCAACAAACAACTCTAACAACATAAATCGAGAATCCGAGATCGAACAAATCGCTAATCAGAATATTCGTAACAATAATGTTTGGGGAATCGAGCTTGACGAACAAATCGCTTTCGGCAGCTTGCCAAGATTCTTCCGACAACATTACGACACTTTTCCGTTACGAAAATCATACCTCATTCCCGACTACGATAAAGTTGAAAATTGGATGAATCGACTCACAAGCATCGGAAACATGCCGAAAATAGGAATCCTCTGGAAAGGTTGCTGGACTTCCGAATCGCCGCGACAAAGCACCGTCCCACTCGCCGAATTGAGAAATATCATGCTAAAACATCAAGGCGACGCCGCATGGATCAACTTACAAAACGGCTCCGGTCAAAAAGATTTTGAAACCTATAACCGAAACGTTTCAATCAGACTCTACCGATTCAACGAAATATTCCAATACGATCTCGACTCAATCGCTGCACTGTTGACCGC
>JAITAZ010000118.1 GCA_031283825.1 Planctomycetaceae bacterium
TTAAAATAATTGATTTCTACCATACAAAGGCATCATTTCCATTCTCCGTGTTTATCAGTCAAATCCGTATTATCCGCGTTTAAAATTCCCCGTATTATCCGTGTTTGTTTTTTAATAAGGTAAAAATAAGGTTCGGCTTTCATCGCCTTGATAATAATTACAAAAACAAATATTCCACTGATATATTACAAATTCTCATAATTCCGAATTTTAAAACCGTGAATGGTTGCTTTCTATTTTATTTCTGGTTTGAATCTTTGATATGCCCATGCGGCTAACGATAAGAAAACCGCTAACACAAATACCGCCCCAAAACGATAAATCTCATGGACTCCAGCCATGTCAACAAATAATACCTTTGTCAACGTTACTCCAAATAATAAAATCGACATCCAACGCAAAATCGATGAACGCCACACAAAACCAATAAAAATTAATAACCCCGCAAAAAATGACCACAAAATTGATAAACTCATCTGAGCCTTCCACACCTCACTCGACTCGCCCTGAAGCAAACGAACCACCAGAAAACACTCCAACGATAAAACCAACCAAAGAAATATCACACCACAAAACGAAATCACACTATATATAATACGCTCAATAATGTCCTTCTCCTCCATCGTCGAATTCAAATACACACAAATAAATATTATCGAAACCGCTAACAAAAAGAAAGAAATCGCAAACGGATTAAATATCGGAACCAAATAAGATGGACGCATCCAAAGCTCCATCGGTAACGTCTTAATTAACGTTACCACAATTAAACCAACCGACAAAATTCTAAATACCCTTGATCGAAATACCCCAGCAATCACCGCACCTACTATCGATAATATCGCCCAAAATATCGTCAACGACACCCTCGCTAAAAATTGATACTCCGGCAACTCAACCCGAATATTAAAATACATAAAACACTCTATCGATAACGACGCCCACAACAAAATAATCGACAAAATTCCAACCACAACAAAACAAAATCGCTCAACCAAATTCTCAAGCGGTCTTAATTTTGCCTTCCACGCCGACACAATAATCATCACAACCGAAGGAATTAAAATCGATACAAAATACAAATTCCATAACGGAACCTCAAACATCGGACGATTAAACATCGTCAAACTAACTATCGTCAGAATCATCGCCGCAAAAATCAATAAACCCAATCCCCGAATCCAAACCGAACCACACAACACACCAATCAATACCAATAACCCACTAAAAAACGCCCAAAAAATAGGCAACGACGCAATCGCTACAAACTTTTGAACCTCTAAATCAGACTCCAAAAATCCCAACGGATTCATACTAAAATACTCAAAACACTCAACCGATGAATAAATCCAAAAAATTATCACACCCAATAATCCGACCAAAAAGAATGCGTCCGTTTCCGTTTTATTCTCCAACTTCTCAATGCAAATTGTCCAAACCGCACAAAAAATAATCAACGATGTCGGCACTAACATCGTTAAAAAATACGGATTCAAAAACGCAATCTCATAATCTGGTCGATAAATCATTTCAAACATTACAATCTTTACTATCGCCGCAAATAACGTTACCAAACTACAAGCCCGCACAACTTGACTCCGAAATAAAATCGCTATCACAAACAAAATCAAAGCATAAATCGACCAAAGAATCGACAACGATCCAACCGCAATACTCGAACCGACAGAAACAGAATCAATCGTCGTCTCAACCGGAATCAATAACGAATAATTGTTCAAAAAGAATTGATGACACTCAACCGATAAAACTCCAAGCAACATAAAAACTCCAATGATTCCGAAACTCGGCATTTTAATTATTGCGTTGGGCGAATTGTCAATTCGACTAGACTGTATTCCGACAAATATAAAAATCAAACTCGATAAAATAATCGCCGGACAAAACGGATTAAATATCGGTTCGACAAAATTCCCTCTTAACAAAAAATCGAGCAATACCTTTATCGTTACAATAAAAATCATCGCCGCCGCCGAGATATTTTGTAACGAAAAAGATCGAACCACAACGCCAATCTCATATAAAAGAAATATCAAAATATTCCACAAAATCGTAAGCAAAACAAAGGACCATAAACTATTCTGTTCGTAAATTTTCTTGTGAATCGCGAAATATTGAATCAATTCAACCGACAAAAATAAAATCATAAAACCGTAATTTACTACGCCTAGCTGAAAATTCAACGGAATAAAAGATCGCAATTTACCGCCCGAATCACACGACACAAGATAACGATGAACAATTATCGTTACAAAAATTGCAATTAAAATCGCAACAAACGACGGCAAATCGAAAAAAGATAAAATCAACGATCTCGTTAAATACGCGGCAGAATCATTAGACGTCAAAGGCGTGAAAATGTCGTACATCAAACGGTAAACTCCAAGCGCGATAAAAACAAATGACATCGTGCGGAACGTTTTATTGTCTTGGCGAATTCCGAAATACCACAAACCCGCGAACACTGTAATCCATCCGATTGCTTGCCATTCGGCGTCGAAAGAAAGCGGAATCCCAATTGCGACAAATCCTAACGAAATAACAGTAGCGGCAGTCGGCGCGATTTTCCAATAAACGGACAATTGCCTTTCGATGTCGGCATTCCATATTCTTGCAAGTCGCCGCGAGTAAAAAATCGCGAGTAGCCCATACCATAACGCGCCGATTATCGCAGCGACTCCCAGCCACTCGCCGAGCGTTGCGTCATTACGGAGAAATTGCCAGATTGCACCGAAGAAAATAATCGGCGAAAGAATTGCTCTCATTGCGTCGTCCCAAGTCGGCGTGATTCGGTTGCGAGGAATCATGGCGGCAATTGTTGTGTCGGCGAGATAAATCAGATAAAACGCAACGTGAAAAATCAAAACGGCGGCGAGCTTTTCCGGCAATACAGAATTAACCGAATGAGCCGGATAATAATTCGAATACCAAATCCAAAATTCAAATTGCGAACCCAAAAAAGCAAGAAATCCAATTGGAGTCCGATTCAACAAATTGACAAGAACGACTGCGCCGATATTCAAAATAATCAAATAAGTAAACAATTCAACATAGCCGTCGTTATCGGTTGAAACAAGAATCGGAACGGCAAGTCCGCCAAGAATAGAAATTACTCCAAGCAACTTAGATTTGTAATACCACGAAAGCAAAAACGAACCCAAAATTATTAACGACATCACAACGCCCGCCGTCGAAACCGATACCAATTTATAAAACGCAAAAGAAGCATAACCCGCTTGAAACAAAATTATTATTCCCGCACTTGAGAGCATTGTGGAAAATCGCCGCCATCCTTTGTCCCAAAAATATTTGCCGACACAAAGAAATGTCGCGCCGAATATCGCTATTCCCAAGACTTTAAGTTCGGGACCAACCCAACCCGCTTGAACGGCATGACGAATAAATAACGCCGCAGAAACAATAAATCCCAAAACCGCAACCCATCCAAGAAGATAACGACCAATCCAAAGTTCAACAGATTGCCAAATAACGCCGCCAGATTTTGAATCCATAACGCGATTATTTTTTTCCCACTCTTCGTCAGTTTGCGAGATCGTAGATACTGTGTCCGTCGGCAAAGATAACGATGACGCCAAAGTTGTCGTTGACTTAAAGTCAGATTTTGATTCGGTTGAGTCTGATACTGATTCGGTTGAGTCTGATGTTGATTCGGTTGATTCTGTTGAATCAGTTGTAATGTGTAGTTCTGCGGTTGATATGGTTGTTATTTTTTTTAATGTTTCTAAAGTTCCGAATATTGTTTCTGAGATTGTTTCTAAAATCGGCGACTTTTGAGAGTCGAGCGGAGTTTTGTCTTGGGTTGACTGCGACTCTAAAGGAACAGAATCTGCAAATTTATTTTCCGACTTTAACTCTTGTTCGACAACAATTTTTTCAGAGACATTTTCAGATTGAATTTTTTCGTCTTGGTTTATTGATTCGTTTGAATTTATTGATTCGGCGGAATGATTGAGGTCTGTATTTTGTCGGCTTGATTTTAATTGAATTGATTTTAAGTTTTGTCTTAATAGCGACTCAAGCATTTCGTTTTGATTTTCGAGATCGCGGAGTCGAGCATTTAGTAGAAAACACCGAATAAAAGCAATCGGTCCCATTATCAAAGCACAGACAAACAAAATAACTAAAAGAACTAAAAGTTGATAG
>JAITAZ010000152.1 GCA_031283825.1 Planctomycetaceae bacterium
ATCGATGGCGGCGCGACGATGTATTGATTGCCGACTTGAATATCGATTCCGGTTTTTTGACCTTGCCATTGAATATGTTTTGTTCCGACGACATCAACATTCGGTCGAGCAAAAAACAAATGCCAACCTCCAGAGCCGGTTCTTACCATCGGACAATCCGGCAATGTTCCGAGCGAATGAATAACGTTTTTCAAATCGTCTGCGCCGTTGATTCCGTCTTTGCAATCGAGATCGATAACAAGTAAGTTTTCGCATTTGATTCCGATATTGCATTCAGGATATTGCGTCCACATTTTTGTAACGATAATTATATCTGTAGTCGCGGAGTTGCACCCTCTCGGCGCAGTCGGATAAAACGGAGATTTCAACTTCGACGCACATTGAAATACCGCATAACCAAACGAAACAAGCTCGCAAGCTGATTCAATAAAATTTGTCATAATATACTGGTAGAATTTGTTTTATAAATTGGTTAAAACGGAACGTCATCATTGAGATCAAAATTGATTTCAAATGGATCGCGTTTAGTCGAATCAATTTCTGTTTCCAAATAATCCGAAACAGCGTAAGGTTTTTCTGCAAGAAATCGCTTTATGATTCTATCGAATTTTTCTCCAGCGATTTTTCGTACAATAATTCTTTTTGTGTCTGCGATTCCTCCGGCGTTGCCGATTCTTGCGGCTTGTTCTGCCGTATCGGGCGTTGGATCGTTTGAACGTTCAATCCACCATTTTTCAAATTTCTTTCTCGCCCAACCTGAATGTTCGGGACAAACCCATTCCGATTTATATTTATTCAAACCGATTTCATAATCGATCCGTAATGTTTTCGGCGTAGATTCGTCCGCGCCTTGTTTGGAGTGAACGCTGTAGAAAATTTTGTTGACTTCATATTCCGTATCGATAATTTCTCCGGTTAAAATTCCCTCTCCCGATGCGATTGATTCGAGGTTATCGTTTTTTTGTAACGGAAATTCAAACCCGCATTCGGGACAAGCCGCATACGCCGCATGAACAAACGTCTGACATTGCGGACACTCTTTAACGGGCGCGTCTCCGTCGCCGGATTGCTTGTCCTTGATTTGAATTGCGTCAACGGGACCGTGTCTCAAAATGTTTCCGCCATAGTCAAGCACAAGACAATCCGACTTCGATTCATGCAATCGAAAACCGCGTCCTACCATTTGATAATACAATCCCGCCGAGTTCGTTGGTCGCAATAAAACCACGCAATCGATATTCGGCGCGTCGAATCCTGTCGTCAATACATTCACGTTGACTAAATATTTTAACGCTTGCGACTCTCCACCGAATAAATTTTCTGCTATCGTTTCGCCTTTGAAACGACGTAGAATTAAATCTCTTTCGTTTGACGGCGTATCGCCGGTTACGATTCCGCATTCAAGATTTGTTATTCGTTCAATAGTTTCTTTAACTCGTTTCGCATGATTAACCGAGACTGCAAAAATCAAAATCGAATGTCTATCTTGCGTTTTGGCGACAATTTCGCGACATGCCGATTCGACGTTATCTTCCGTGTTAATCAGCGTTTCCATTTCTGTAACGATAAATTCTCCGCCTTGCAAATGTAATCCGCTGTAATCGATTTTTTTTCGTCCCGACTTACTTTTAAGCGGACACAAAAAACCTTGCTCGATCAAATCGCGAATACCGATTTCGTAACAAATATTATTTAACAAATTATCGTTGCCGCATAACATGCCGGATTTCATTCGATATGGAGTCGCCGTTAAACCAATAAGTCGAACAATCGGATTGACAACTTTTGATTCTTTCAGAAACGTTTGATACATTCCCTCTCCATCGGTTGGCAATAGATGACATTCGTCAACGATAATCAAATCGAATTTATCGAGTTCGCAAGCGCGTTTGTAAACCGATTGAATCCCTGCGACAATAATTTGTTTATCGGTTTCGCGTGATTTTAGACCAGCGGAATAAACGCCGACCGGAATATTCGGCGCGAGCGTTTGTAGTTTGTCCGCAGACTGTTGCAACAATTCCTTGACATGAGCGAGTACCAAAACTCGCCCGTTCCAACGCATGACCGCGTCGCGGCATATTGTCGCGATAACAAGCGTCTTGCCCGCTGCTGTGGGCAACACCACGCAAGGATTACCTTTTTCGTTGCGCAAATAATTATAAACAGCGTCAACCGCAGCACGCTGATAATGACGTAATTCAAACATAAAATTTATTAGTAAAAAGAATGTGAATGGAATAAATTCGGAATTCGGAATGCGGAATTCGGAATTAAGTTTTTTTATTTGTGATTGATAAAGTATCAAGAAAAAATTAACGTAATAAATAAACGGCTACAATTTTCGTTACAAAAATTCATAGTCTAAAAGCTGATTCATAATTCCGAATTCCGCATTCCGAATTCCGAATTAACAAAACGTCTCCGCTGTAAGTTTTGTTTTCGACGATAGACTGTCCAGCGACTTGAACGTTGCAGAGTAAATACGACGTTCCGCGAATTTTTGCATTTCCGCCAATGACGCAACATCCGACTATTTTTGAACGTCCGCCAACTCTTGACGATTGAGTTATCCAAACGTCGTCGGCAAGAAACGCGATATTTTCGACAATCGCGTTGTCATCGACGCGAACTCTATCGCACAATTTGACATCGCCTCTGACAATCGCGTTGCCCGCAATGATACAACGATCATTGACCGAAATCGCGCCTTCCAATCTTGCGAAATCTCGCGTCTCCGCAAGTCCGCAAAGATTAGGAAGACGCAACCGACCGCTTTTATTGTAACGATAATTACAAAATATCCGCGAATTACCGCTGACCGTTACGCCGTCAGTAAGATACGATTTCAATCCAACGACAGAATTTTCATACGCGAAAACATTTTTGTACAAAAAAGCGTCATCTTGAATAATCGCCGAACCGCTCACCATCGTGCGACCATCTATCATCGCCCTATCTCGTAACAAAGCGTTTTGACTTACGCGACTTTGACCAGCGGCTATTGCATTGTCCGCAATCCAACAAACGCCGTCGTGCGAAAGGTTTTCGTCATATTCGATAAAGCCGCCAATCGTACCGGATTTGACGTTACCAAAATCCCGCAATGCAATAATACGCTCAACGCGACGTCCATCGGGTAAATACGTCCACTGCTTAATTCGTGAAAATTTACGTTCTGTCATTTGATTATTAGTTTGTTAAGAATTATCGTTACATTAAATAAATTACGCTTTCGAGTCGTCGTCTAGCAAATATTTCAACTCGAGAAGACACTGTTCAAGATACTCGCGTTCATAATGATCTCTCAACTCCACTGCAAAAAGTTGAGGATTATCAGACGGCAAATAAACGGCAATACAATTTTTGATTTTACGTTTCGGATGAGGATTAAATCCATTACGATTATTCGAGTCGACGTCGCAAAGTTCGACATTATCATAATCCGGCGTAGGAATTGCGTCGTGAGTTTTCTCGTCAACGCGAACCGCAAACTCATCGCAAGATGAATCCCACGGTAACTTCTCTGATTCGTCTAGTTCGCAAATACACTTGTCTGCATAATAACGACAACGACTACAAGTTGGCGACGGAGATGGATTGTCTATCATCGGAATTTCCGATGATAGATTTTTTGATTGAACGCTATCTTGCCTATCTTGTATCATCGGAATTTCCGATGATAGATTTTTTGAATGCGTTTGATTTTGTCGAATATAATTCGCATTTTGTTTATAAATTTGGTTGCCGCGTTGTATGGTTCGATTTTCTATCTTCGGAATTTCCGAAGATAGCTCAAGTTCTTTTCGAATTGCCGCTACCGTTTTATCATTCACGCCGACATGTTTTGCGATTTTAACGTTGCTTAATTTTATGCCGTTAGGGTGTAATAACGCTTGTTTTACGGCGTTTCGTTTATCTTCGTTTGAGCGTTGCAAGCCGTGAGATTTATTCGCGCCGATACTTGCCCATCGTGCGTCGTCGATTGTTCCGACTTGTTGTTCGACGAGAATTTTCTCGTCCGCTTTAAGTCGAACATGCGCCTCGTAGCGATGGAATCCATCGGCAAGAATATATTGATCATTCGGTTCGTCATAAAAGACGAGTATCGGTGGAAACTTCACGCCCGATGACATCGCCTCCATGTAGTCGCGAACAACATCTTCGTTAACCGCGACTCGCGATTGTGTATCAAGATCAACTCGGATACGTTTGGGATCAATTAAAGTTGTCATATAATTTTTTTTGTTAATTGGTTATAATCATTGTTTAAACTATGAGTTATGCGATTTATATGATTGACATGATTTATAAAATTAAATCTTATAAATCATGCAATCATATAAATCTTATAAATCAAAAAAACACAATTCGGACGTTGGATCACGATTCTGTATTTTTTGTAACGATAATTCTTGCTAGTTTTGGCAGGTGTTCGAGTTTAACGATAGCGACCCAATCTTTTTTATTTCGACGATGTAGGACGAGCGGAATTTTCGTTTCGCCTGCATCGTTGCTTGCTTGCTCAAGCGATTCGTAAAGATTGAATCGTTCAACTCGTTTGCATTCGATATGAATCTCTGGAATGTCGATCAACACGTCGGGCGATTCGGGACCGCCTTTGAATTGCACTCCTCGACCTGCTCTAACATTAAGAACTCGTTGGAGTTCCTTTGCGACTTCGCGTTCTCCGCGTTTGCCTTTATTCTTGGAAAAAAGTCCCATAATTTTTGATCTCCAAAATCGATTTAGGCTCTTTAGTAAGCGACAATTTGTTTTCATCTCTGCTACGCCGCAAAGATTGAATTTTTGTAACGAAATTGTCAAATGGATTAGTTGCATTCGGATAAGACGACGACGCTGGAGGTTCGTCTGGAAATTCGAATGTAATTTTCGTTTGTAAAATAGTGATTTTCATTTTAATTTTTTATGTTAATGATTTTTTGTTACGATAATTCACGCTTGTTTAACGAACCCATGGCGGAGTATTATCATTGACCGTCGCTTGCGGATATTGAGCCGCTTGCGACGTCGCCAAACCGGTCGTTGCAACTGAAACATTTGAAATCATGCTATCGCGTTTCGCATAACCTTTGATTTCGTTATAAATGTTATCAGTGTCGTAGTCGTGTTTTAACTTGACCGTAATTGTAAGCGGGATATGATGTAACTCATTTGAATCTCGCGGTTTCAAAACGCCGACTGAATGACAAATCGCCGAAAGATTCGCTCGCGCTATCTCGACTGTTTGTTGGTTGCGATGATTAAGGCAAAGCCGATCCCAAACTTTGCGACCGCGATATTGACCATCAAGAATCGTAAATTCAAATTCAAGATAAGTACTATCGCCCGCTTTAGTCGGCTTAATTTCCGACTTTGTTATCTCCGCAACATATTTGCCCGACGGCAAAACGTCAAATGGAATAGACGGATCAACTTGAGATGCGTCAAAATTAATTTGAGTCATTTTAAAGTTTCCTGTTTGTTAATTGGTTAAATTAGTTGTTAAATTGTTGTTGATAAATGTAAATGGAATAAGTTAAACATTTCCGTTACAGAAATTATTTTTCGTTACAAAAATTATTTCCTGGTATGAAAATTATTTTTTGTTACGAAAAATCCCTTACTCCATTACTCCCTTACTCCCTATTTCTAACTTCTGTACATTTCATGCATTAAATTTGACCAATTCATTGGTAAAACTTCTGGTAATCCGAATCTATTTTTCGCGATTCCTACCGGCGACGGCGCGCATCGTAAGATACGTTGACCTCCGCCCGTTTCGCCTTTAGCCGCGCCGAACTCGCGAGTCGCAAGTAATATCGCGTCGCACCACTCGCAAAGAATCGCGTTGGCGTTCTTATGCAACTTCGGTAAAAAAGTGTCAAACGCTGTAGATTCAGGATCGGAATGCGTCCGAACTTGTGCGTGTGCAAGCAAAACGACAATCATGTTTTTTTGATCACGCAAGTTGCGGAGCGATTCGACAAAACGTCGCCAGTGAGTTAAAACTATCGTGTAACCTTTGCCGTAACCGCCATCAACTCGCTCAATATTCTCAACGCGATATTGCTGACAAGTAAAATCCCAAATCAATCGCTCAAGCCAATCGACCGTGTCAATAATTATTGTGCGATAATCATGGGACTCGTTTTGAAGGACGTCGATGTAACTCATTACCTCCACAAACGTTTTGCAGAGCGGGAATTTCGCACAATCTATATTGTCGAGTCCATCTTCGGTAGGAATAAAAATCGGATTCGGCGACGTTGACGCAAACGTCGATTTGCCAATTCCCTCCGTACCATAAACCAAAATTCGAGGCGGAGATTGACGCTTGCCGCTATGGATAGTTTCTAAAAGAGACATAATGTTTCTCCTTTCGTTATTGTTAAAAATTTAAGTTAATGTTAATGTTTTATCGTAACGAAAAATCAGACGACGATTTATCGTTACAAAAAATCAAGCGGATAATTTATCGTAACGAAAAATAATTTATCGTTACGAAAATACAATTATCGTTGCGCAAAATCTAGGATACGAAGTTCCTCATAACCGGTGAGCCATTCGTCTGTTGCTTGAGCGAGTTTTAATCTGTCGATTGCAGATTCAATTTCGACTCTTGCAGTCAGAAGAGTCTCATTGCCGACTTGCCAAACTCCGCAACGATACGGCTCTTTTTTCTCAACCGCAATTACATATACAGGAACAAGTTGACCAATCTTTTGATCCAATACATTCTGATAAAAAGCAAGCTGATGATGATAATGAAAACGTCGCGCGTCGGATTCAAACCAAGTCAAGTCGTCGCATGTTTTCAAATCAACAATTCCGAAATACGGATTCAACCAATCGATCCGAATCTGACATTGAACTCCGCAATACTCCGTCCGCACAACGCCTTCGGCTCTTCCGTTTGCTAACAAATCATTCGCGTAATTATTTTGTCGCACGCCGGAGTTAATCGAATTTATCAACTCGGCGCGTTCAAACGAAATAACAGGCTTGTTTTGAGATTCTTGCCATTCAAGAAACTTCTTTGTCGCAACGCCATAAGGCTTGCCAGTCGCAGGATTAACAGGACCGCCTATCGCAAACTCAGATTCATAAACATCAAGTCCCTCAAGAATCCGACAATGCGCCGCACGACCTATCAAAAAAGACGACGACTCTACAGCGTCTATCAAACCCGCTCGCCTCTTTTGATACAAAAACGGACAATGCATAAACTCAATCAATTGATGACTCGAAAGATAATCTCTCGACTTCGCATGATACGATTCCGCTGATTCAGTTTGCAGAACGTTCAAATCAATTAACGACATAATTTTTCTCCTAATTGTTAAATGGAAATTAACATCGCGATTCAATTTTTTCACGAAACAAAGTCGCGGAAAATTTTTGACTCGCGAAACAAACAACGTAACTTGCGGATTTGAAGACTCAATTTATACGCAGGAATATTAAGTCTCATCGCAGTTACTAACTTCGGGAATCGCTTGAGATAACGACAAATGTCCCGAAAATCTTTCGGCAACTTTTCAATCGCCTCATCAAGCTCGATACAAAACAAACGACGTTCAAGATCATTCAATTCAGAACTCGGATATAAATTCGTCTTCGGATGTTCGCTTTCAGGCAAGTCGTCAAGACTCGCGAATGATTGATATTTTCGATAACGCTTGCGAGAACGAAATCGCTTGATTTCCGTTTCAATAAGCATGTTCATAAACGTTGACCACGACGCTCGTCGCGAATCAAATTCACAAGCTCGCGTGAACAAAACAAGAACAATATCTTGACGCAAGTCCAAAATATCCTGATAACAAACGGCACGACGTTTCAAGGCTCGCGAAAGATGATAATCAATACGCGAAGTCAAAACGTTAATATCAATTTCCGACGGAGACATAAATAATCCTCTCAATTTAGTTTGATTTTTTGTAACGATAAATAATTTTTGTAACGATAAATATTTATCGTTACGTTAATACTGCTCGTCGATCACGGGAAACCATGAATCGAAATTCGGACGTCCGCCAAGCGAACAATCGGAGTCGAAGTCAATGATTTCGCAATCGAATCGACGGACATCAAGCTCGCAACGGTCGAGTTGTTCAGAACCGATGTAGGTTCGAGGATTGGGAGTCGAATTGCGAATAATTTTGCGGAGACATCTCAAGCAAAATCGATTGTCCGAAGTAACCGCTTTCCGACATCCGCAACGACAACAAACGCCGTCCGAACGGGCGACAAATTTTTCGGCGTAGTGAATAGTCATGGCAAAATAAATAAAATAGAGTGAATAGGGTGAAAGTTAATGTTCACGGCTTTCGGTCTGAATAATTGAAAAAAACTCGCCGTACAATCACCAAGAAATATGCACATAAT
>JAITAZ010000184.1 GCA_031283825.1 Planctomycetaceae bacterium
GCGTTTACCGGCGGTTACGCTGCGCTACACCGCCGGTTATGCACATCTCGCCCCTGCGGGGCTAACATAAATTTTCTACTGATATATTACAAAAAAATATTCCACTGAAATATTACAAACAAATAGTCCACTGAAATATTACAAAAAAATATTCCACTGAAATATTACGAAAATTTTAATTTGAATCAAAACATAATTCGAGAAAATATCGTTACAAAAAATTCTGCTGATATATTACTTGCTTTCTTTTCTTTTTTTTGAAAAAATTTTTTCCTTAACTATCATGTAATGTTTATCTTGTATTTTTCTTGAACAAAAGATTTAAAACTTAATGAAATCTTAACAGAATCTTAATAATTTCTTAAAACTCTTTTATTAAAATTACCGCCGATATAAAAATTAATCGCGTAAATTTTATGCGATGAATTTTTGTAACGGAAAAGTTTATTAACTTTTCTTACTGATTTTTGTCGGCTTATGTCCGTGTTATGTTGAGTCGACTATGCGATTAAATTTTGTTTTCGCTATTGGTCTAGCGAATAATTTAAGACGGCTAGTTGAATATGTTCGCGTAACGTTTTCAAAAATCAGTTGAAATTCAGCAACGATAAATTTAATTTGAATATTTGTGCAAATCGTTTTTTGCACAGTTAAATTTATCGACATTAAAAGCAGCCGGTTTATTACGCTGACGTTTTTTAATTTTTGTAACAAAAAAAACTCGCGTCAATAATTCAATTCGCGGCGCTTTTACAAGTCCACAATCAGTTTAAATTGGAGAAAGAGAAGATGAAAAAGACAAATTTAAAGTCAAATTTGTTAAACGCGGAAGTCAATGTAAATATTGATATTACGACAAACATTAGTTTGGACAAAGCAGGGGATGATCTGCATAAAATCAAAAAACCGAATTTTTGTAACGATAATTCGTTTGATGATTTTTGCAAATCATTTTTTAAGCTTGGTTTCACACTTGTTGAATTACTGGTAGTAATCGCGATTATCGGAGTTTTGATCGCGTTACTTTTACCGGCAGTTCAAGCGGCGCGAGAAGCGGCAAGACGACTACATTGCTCGAACAACTTAAAACAGATGGGATTGGGATTACACAATTACCACGACGCGACTCAAAAACTTCCATCGGGTTGGAATAATCTCGGTTTTTGCTGGAGCGGCGCAATTCTGCCGTATATTGAACAAGGGGCGTTATTCGATACGCTTGTATTCAGCGAAAATAACGGCTCGACAACCAACAACGGAAATTGGGATCAAGCCGGTTCTCGAAATGCTGCTGCGTGTGGAACATTACTTCCAATCTATCAATGCCCAACTTTTTCGTTACCTCATCAATATACTAATAATAGCATTCCTAATCGCGGTGTGAGTTGCTATCTTGCTAGTAGCGGTTCTTGGACGGCTGGAGATATTGATGGTCATCTCACGGCGGCAGGATTGACATACCTTGCACAACAATGCATCACTCATCGTCATTGGAATCAAAACGGTATTTTTTGGGGATGTAGCGAAACAACTTTTGCAGCTGTTGCAGATGGTCTTTCAAATACGTTTTTTATTGGTGAAGTTCCAACAGATTATACTTTTACCAAAGATGGTAACGGTATGGATCATTGGTATATTGGTTCGCCGCAGGCTGACCCGTGGAACGGCGGCGTATCAAGCGATTCAACTACGTCGTCTAGTTTTTGCGAGGCGTCGGAAATAGTTGGTTCAGCTTATTCATCCTTGAACGCATTTTTTTTAGAGCCGACATTGAACGGAGCGTTGATGCAACTTGCATTTGGTAGTTATCATCCGAATGGTGCTAATTTCCTTTACGGCGACGGGTCTGTACATTTTCTGCCGAATACAATTCAAAAAGCAGTTTATCAGGGAATCAGTTCTCGTAACGGCGGAGAAAATATTGGCGGTTATTAATTTTGGATAACGTAATGGAGTCTGTTTATTGCTTTGAAATTATAGGCAATAAACAGACATAACAACAAATAAAGGAATTTAATTATTCAACGGAATTTTTGTTTTATCTCTTGAGTCTCGAATATTAGATTGTTTTTCCTTATATTCTGCGTTTAAATTTGATAAAAAATTTGTAACCGTTCACGGTTTTTTAATTCATAACTCATGTTACGCACTTGCTGCGAGTTTTATTTTGTAACCGTTCACGCACAAGAGAAAAATTTCATAAACCCCTGAAAGGGAATAGGATTTTTTTTCTTTTTAACGTGAACGGTTACTGAGAAATAATAAATGGTTTTTAAACCAATGATAATTTGTAACCGTTCACGTACAAAAAGCTGTTGTTTTCTGTTGTGTCGTTAATCATGGTTTTTAAATTAGGGCGTCTCCAGTGTCCCCTAAGTCCCCTTTGTCCCCAATGTCCCCCCAAAAAATAATATGGTTTTAAAAATACTGTGAACGGTTACAATTTCGTAATAATTTAAATCTGATGTTACGCAGTATTTGTCCGTCAGTAGGCGTTTATTGATCAGATAGGCGGTAATAGATCCAGGTAGGCAGTAATAAATCAGGTAGGGGGCCGGGCGGGGGACGGTGGCGGCCGGGGTTGGCGACGGGAAAAGTGAAGTGATGTTAATTATTTGAGAA
>JAITAZ010000188.1 GCA_031283825.1 Planctomycetaceae bacterium
AGTTGTTATATATTAGTGGAATATTTGTAACAGCATTGTATTTTCGTTGAATCGTAGATTCTTCAGTCCCGCTAGGGACGACATTTTATTAACCGTATGCTTTAGCATACGGTAAAGTCCCCCGAATTACTAAGTCATGTTACGCAGTAGTTGTCCGTCAGTAGGCGGTAATTGATCAGGTAGGCGACCGTAGGTTCGCAACCTTTCGCCGAAAGGTCGCCTACCTGATCTATAATTGCCCAAGATCAAAGATTGCTTACTAAGTTTTAGACATACCCGCCAGTTCTATCTAACGACGTTTATCATTGTTAGTCATTTTAACAGGTTTATAATCTGTCTCAATGTTATAATTGAAAACATTTTTCTTGTTGACAACGACCTCAAATTCAATTTTACTGTCAGTGAAAAATTCATTGGGGAGCATTTGCAACGTAATAATATCTTCCGAATTTGTTTGAGCGGAAACAGATTCGCCTGTTTTTTCGTCTATGTATCGTGTTCCAGTCAAGCAAACTCTGTATTTACCTGGTTTCGGTGCATTTCTTCCTGTAAGATAAAACTTACCTTTATAAATTGGGCCACCACCGCCGTCATCATCAATATTTTCTTCGGACTTCAAAAAAATACTCCAAGCGCCGTCCGTAATGGCTTGACCATTCAATGTCAGCGTTCCGCTAACATCAACACGACCTTCAGGATTCACTGATTTTGAGCAACCAGCAACAACAATACAAAACAATATAAGTAACACAAACGATTTCATAATATTTTCTGAAAAAATTTTAATAAAATTTGAATAAACGTTACGGCAAAGAAACAGCACTACCATCTGCGGAATCGCCAACAGCGCGCCATACTCGGCGTTCTACCGAATTCGGCACAAACGAAACATGACCATCTCCGAATACAGCATTCACGCCTCCAGTATGGAGACTTCTTGCTGAATTTCTGTAATAGTAATTTGATGAAGTAATACAAGGACAATTTGGCGTAAAAGGTAAACCAGGACGATGACATTGTGCCGCAACAGATAATTCATCGGGAATAGTCGAATTAGGCTCATAATATGTTGAAAAAAATGATAAAAGCGGATTATGAGCAAAACCGCGTCCGTCGCTATATTGCGTTGTCCAACTGTCATCGCTTGACGTTGCGATTGTTTCGGAAAATGCTAACGTGTTAGAAAGTCCATCTTCTGCGGTTGACATAGGAATTTCACCAAAACCTGACACGTTAATTTTATCAAGAGGATTTCCATATCCAATCACATAACCAAATAAAGCACCGTTGCATCTGATTATATCGCTAGGATTACCGCCGCTTTCATTACTAGCGGAATAAGCTAATCCCCATGAATACGTTGAATTACAACTCGACATTTGCCAAGCTGCTATTCCAGAACTGCCGAAACAAGCCACATAACTAACTTTGGGCCACACATAAGGACCGAGCGGAGCCATATATGTAAGCGTTATTTTAAATTTTTCAGACAAATTCGATGGACAAGTATAAGTAGGAAACGGGTCCTGCCAAGCAAGAACATTTTGCTTACGATTATATGCGCCGCCATCTTTCGTATCTAGCGCGTCATAAACATATCCGCCGCCTCCGGTCGTATCGGAATAAGAAACATATTGGATGCTCATTTTCTCATAGCGCGCGTTCTGCTCCAAAAAGGGAAGTAGATAAGGCGTCCACGATAATGGCGAGTAATCGTGGTTGCGTCCGCCCAATGGAAAATTTCCCTGATTAGCGTCAGCAAAATTATGTGTCGCCAGTCCGATTTGTTTCAGATTGTTTGAACATTTAAGTCGTCTTGCGGCTTCACGCGCAGATTGAACTGCGGGCAACAAAAGTGCGATTAACATTCCGATAATCGCAATTACCACCAAAAGCTCAACAAGCGTAAAACCAAAAGCAAAAAACGTAGAGTCGTCAAGAGAAAACTTAGAAATTTTGTAAAAAATCCCTTCATTTTCTTTATGTATCCCCCCCCCCTTCGCTATTTTAACATGATTTGACTTTTTCATTATTTTATTCTCCTTTCTTTAAATTTAATGGTTAGTATTTTTGTTAAAGTAACTCTCAAAATTTGACTCGTTGAATTTATTGACAGTTGCGTTTTGCAATGTCTTTTCAACTTTTTCAGCAGGAGTTTGTACAAGAGTCTGTTTAACGTAACTAGAGATTTCCTCTATCGTTTTTGCTTCTTCCAAAGAAGCAATTTCTTTTTCTGCTTCGTCGGCAACAGCCGCGAATACAGGCAAAAGTAAAGGCACGAACATTGACAACATTTTATGTGTCATTTTTCAAAATCTCCTTTCTTGACCTTTGACGTTTTGGTGTTGTAACAGGTCAAAGTTTAAATTGTAAACAAAATTACTAGCTTCAATTCCGTGAGATTTCACGGTTCAATTAACTAGTAATTAACGATTGAAACATTCTGTTGCAAAGCACATGCCAAAAAGATAAATATTGAATTTTCATACAGAAATTACAAGACATATTTAATTGATATACAATAATTTAAGAAAATAAAATTTTCGACAAAATATTGCGTTCAGAATTTTAGACTAGAAATTTGTAACCTACCAGAAATAAAAAATCCGTGATATATGATAGCTTTTGCGTAAAAAATAGAATCAACTATCAAATATCACGGGTAATTTATAAAGGTTTAATTGGAATTATTCTGTAGCATGTTTTTTTAAGGGACAAAGTGGACAAACTAGCTTAAAATCTAGGGTAAGAAACTCAAGAGATAAAACGTAATATTTCAGTGAAAATTTGTTTTGTCCCTTGAGTTTTTGATCACAGAATTTAAACAAGAATGCCCCCTTTGTCCTTTAAAAACTGTGGCGGAATTGTTACTATTGAATAGTTATTACAATTTTTGTAATATATTAGTCGAATCTAACCGAAATTTAAAGTACGAACAGTTTAAAAATTCCCCTGTTATCCGTGTTTAAAAACTCGTGAACGGTTACAATTTTTTTAATTCCGCATTCCGAATTTTAAAAGAGGTTTACATGAAAAGTCGAATATTTACGATACTTAAAGCGTTGATATTTATTGCTGTTGTGGTTTGGGTTGTTTGGGAGTTGAATAAGTCTTGGAATAAGATTAGTCAAGTTAAGTGGCAAGCGGATTATTATTGGCTATTATTTTCTGCGATATTTTATTTTCTGGCATATATTCCGACATCGATGTTTTGGCGTTATTCGATGCAATCTCTTGGTCAGAGACCGGGCGTTTATGAATCTCTTCGTGCTTATTATATTGGTCATCTTGGCAAGTATGTTCCGGGCAAGGCGGTTGTAGTGGTTTTGCGTAGCGGATTGTTAAATCATGACCGGACTCGTACAAGCGTAGCGGCGGCGGCGGTTTTTCTGGAGACGCTCACGATGATGGCGAGCGGCGCGTTTTTGTCGGCGTTGATTGTTGTTGTTTGGTTTCGTGAAATGGAAAACGGATTGTGGTTGATATTATTAGCAATTGGAATGGCGATTTGTGCTGGTTTGCCAATTCTTCCGCCGGTTTTTCGCAAGATGGCGAAGAAAGTCGGCGTTGGACGAAACGATCCTGACATCGATCAAAAGTTACGCGGATTGAGTTTTAAGACTCTATTGATTGGATGGGGCTTAACGATTCTGACATGGTTATTTTTAGGATTAAGTTTATGGAGCGCTGTCAAGGGAGTAAGAATAGATATAGCAAATGGAGCAATAATAGAAATGGAATCTCTTTTTGCTAATGGTTGCGAGTTGATGGCAAGATTTACGTTGGCGGCGTCGTTTTCGGTCGTACTTGGATTTGTACTGATGATGCCCGGAGGAATAGGCGTAAGAGATTTCGTATTAGCACAAGTTCTAACGATTTACTTTGCTGGAAAACTAGACAATGACATGTCATTAGCGACGTCGTATGCGATTGTTGTCGCTGGAGTTCAACGTTTAGTTTCAATTCTAGTAGAGCTATTAGCCGCCGCTGTAATGTTCAAAAAATTGTAGTAACCGTTCACGGAAATTTTTATCGACAAAATTAAAAAGTGAATAGTTACAAATTAACAAATGTAGAGACGCAATGCCTTGCGTCTCTATTGTTCGACCAAAAGCTCACCGATAGAGACGCAAATCATTGCGTCTCTACTGTTGGTTTAGCCATTCAAAACGGTAATTGTTCACACGCAATAGAAAAAAATCCTACGCCCTGAAAGGGCAAGCAGAATTAGGTTAAACCCCGCGCAAATTTTCAAAAAAAGTTGATTGAAAGCTAAAGGTATTTTTAACGCAATATTTAGCTGAATATTTGAGAATATACAATTTGCCAAAATCGTATTTAGCGTAAAAGCCGACGGTTTTAATCGAAAATTTAAGCGTGAACAGTTTAAAAATATTAGTCGGTTGTTGTTTCGTAGTTAAATTCCAATTTGCTTTGTAGGATAATTTCTTCTAATATTTGGTTCAAGTAACCTTGTCTAACCGCTTTTTCAAATCGCGAGATAAGAACGGTAATATTGATAACTTCCTCAATACAATTCATGTATTTTTCTACAATTGTTTTAATGGAATATGTTTTGTAGGCGTTTTCTTTTATCTTTTTGAGAATTTCCTTTGGCGATTCAACGGATTTAATAATAAAAGAAATAGGATACTTTTGAATCTTATCAATATCTAAAAAATATTTTTTGAAATCTAATGTTTCAGTTACCTGAAAAAATCTACCAAGCGGTCGCATTACAAAATCGATTCCTCCGTCATTCGCGTTGGTTCTACCTGTTTTGTATAGCCGTAAATTTTCTTTGTTGAGTTTATCAATTTCAAATCCCCAGTAAATTTGTTGATCGTGATAATAATATTTTAAAATTGAATAACTTGCAATTTCAAAAAGCCGCGAATCTATATTAGGATCGAATAAACCGGTAATAAACGTTTTTACTCTTTGAGGCGCAGCAGTCCCTATATTTTGTAACTCTTCGCATGATTGTACAAAATGTTGAAAGGCGTTTTGTTTTGTTTTTATGTATTCGTCAATTATTTCGATAATTGCTTTCGCAATATTGATAGTTGTTTTGTCTATAACAATATTCAATAAATTTTCGTTTACCCAGTAGCGGTTTGTTTCAAGATTTCGCAAAACAGGAATATACTCGGAATTCGGAAAATACTTTTGAAATTCGGCATTCATTCTGTTATTCAACGCGTGATTTTGTAATTTATTGCCAAAAGGTAATTCTCGTTGTCTTGCAAGAAGTTTATTATATAACGCTCCTTCATACGTAGAATAATCGCCTTTTTTGTCATATCCTTTAGCTAGATAGTCCTCAGTAATAACATAAACAGCGTAGAGATTGGCAAAACTTCCTCTTGCTTTTGATCCTTTATTTGCAGAACGGGTTTTCTCGTTTAGATACTGAATCAATAAACTTTTTTCAAATATTAGTCCTGCATTTTTACCGAATCTTTTTTTAAGAACGGCTTTGATTTTAGCGGTGAATAGATGTTCTATCATATTTTTCGTTAAATAAATTTAGCTTTGCGGCGTTTTGTTGTTGTAATTTTTTTGTTTCAAAAGAACGGATTTGTTTTTGTAATTTTTCGCCTTTGTATTCTTCTGATAATTTTAATCGGCGTAATCCGATTTTTACGTATTCTTCTTGTAATTCAATTCCGATTGATTTTCTGTTTAATTGTTGAGCGACAAAACTAGTCGTAAAAGTTCCTGAAAATGGGTCTAAAACGGTATCGTCGATATTAGAACTCGCTTTAATAATTCGCTCTAACAAGGCGACCGGTTTTTGCGTCGGATGATTTTCATACTCGTCCATCCTATAACGGACGCGAGCAAATTCCCAAACATTACCCGGCACTTTCTCCGAATTGTAAACTTGAGGCGGATTTTTTCTGTAATCTATCAACTTCCTTTTCGCGCCCGTTTTTGCCTCGACCATAATATCTTGAGCGTTAAACGTGTAATTATTATAGTCTTTTACGCAAAATAAAATCGGTTCATACATCGAACCAAAATATCGACGCGCTTGAACGCCAGAACTGTCATAGTACCAAATCAAACGCGAAAGAATTGTTAGACGCTCTCTTATAAAAATATCAAAATAAGGCATAAATTGAGTGGACGTCATAATATACATACTGCCGCTTGACTTTAACTTGCTAATACATAAATCAATCCACGTATAACACCAATGTAAATATTTTTCGTCTGTCGCCCATTTATCTTTGCAACCGTTAAAATTTTTTCCAATGTTATAAGGCGGATCGACAAAAATTAAATCAATAGAATTATCAGAAATTCCACTCGATAAAACGTCTAACGAATCGCCCGCGATAATTTTATGATCCTGATTCTCAAATATTTTCATTTTGTAATTGTTTGTCTGCGTAGCGATGCTTTGCTAATCGCCCTTACAGAACAATAAAAAAATATAACCGCTCGCAGTGTTTTAAAATTCGTAATTCGGAATTATTTTTTAAACATATATCCGTGTTTAAATTTTCCATAATTCCGAATTCCGAATTCCGAATTTTAACCCCGTGAGCGGTTATAAATTTTCTTTACTTGGTTGATATTATTTTTACTGGTCCTATTAAGCCGGAGGGTAATAATTTTGAATCGGAATTGTAGGCTTTAAGAGTCGTCCAGGTGATTTGTTTTTCCGGCGGTAACTTGGAATCGCCGATTAGACGGTTTATCCATAAATTCGCTACCTCAATTTTTATCTCGTTCTTGCCGTCCTTAATATAATCCGTTACATCAAGACGATACGGATTCGACCAACACGTTCCCGCTAACTTGCCGTTAATTCTAACTCGCGTCATCACCTCGACCTCGCCAAGACTTAAATATAAACGATCTCCAGCCCGACGCTTCAACTCAAACGATTTCTCATACTCCGCTATTCCTGAAAAATATCGTATCCCTTCATCGTCGCTCTTAGACCAATCTTGCAAACGATCAAACTTGACACTCGACGGCGCACCGCGCTTCGCCTCAAACGAAACCGTCCAATCTTCGCTCAAATCAATTAACGTTTCTGAATTGTCCGAAATCGGATTTTCCCAAACCGGTAAATTGTCCGTATCATCTCTGCTATTGTCAAATATCACAAACGCCGAACCTAAGCCGTCTAAATACAACGGAATCGTCGTTTGTCCTTTTTGCAAATTCTCCGACGAATTCCAATCCCTAAATCGTTGACCAGTTTTCGGATCCCAAATCGTCGCCTTCTTGCCGACTGTTCTAAATGAAACGTCGCCCTGAAATTGATTCGCGCTCTTGTTCGACAAAAAATAAATTTCCGTCTCGCCTTCCTGACGATGAAAAAATCGTAACGATTCTTCCGGCGAAACTAAATCAGGAACAACTCCGTCATTTTCAAAAATTCTCGTCAAAAATCTATAATCAGGATACAGTTGATCCGCCGAAAAAGAATGCGAATAATCCGCAACTTTCCAAATCCCTTTGCCGAAATCTGCTAAAACTTTTGCAGGTTTCCATTTTTTTATGTCGGCAATTTTCGTTACGTTATTGTTTTCGTTTGTATTTTCATTTTCAAGTTGAGCCGATTCCCAACTTTCGTCCGTAACAAAATTCATAACCGTCTCTGTATCTTTTTCGTTAATCGTGCGAATCTCAAACGACGCTAATAATCCGGCGGGATTTCTTTGATCGCTTGGAGAATTAACCGCTTTCAATTCAATTACGTTTTCTCCGTTTTTCAAAATGTCTCCGAATGAAATCGGCTTTAACGGTTCGGATAAAGTTGTCTGATAGATTTTTTTCCCGTTAATTGTAACGGTCAATTCGTTGTCTGCGGTTGCTAGAAAAGACGCCGATTTAACTTTGTCGCTTTTTTGTAACGAAAATGTTTTTCGGAATAATCTCGTTCCCGCCGGCGCGTCATGTTCGGGATTGCCTTCAGGATACCAAATCCATTTCGCCTTCGACGCCGATATCGGAGCAACTAAAAATGGCGTTTGCGACGACTTAATAACTCTGCCTTTATAATAAGGACGAATCTGTAATTTCGAATCGTCTGTATTTTTCGTTTCATTATTTGTTGTGTCGTTTAGTCCCCAAATTTTTTCGCCGATCAATCGGACGTAAGCGCCGGCTAGCTGACTATTCTGCAAACTTGGCGAGTCAAACGGCGGTATTGGAGGTACAATTATCGTTGCGCCGTCGCGGGCAAGTTTATCGATTTTCGTTAAAAGTTCTGGCGTCATTTTCATTACATTCGGCAGAACGAGCAAACGATATTCCGTACTGTTTGAAATTTTATTCTGATAATTTGAATTGTCTGAATTATCTGAATTGTTGTTTTCAAACGTGATTTTACCGTTTTTAACTGTTGCGAGTTCAATCAACGTTTTTGGGTCGCAACCGTCGAAACGATAGCCGCGTTGATCTTTTATCACGCCAGAACCTGTCAGCGCAGAATTCGGCGGCGTGAATACTTCCGGCGCGCCTTCGGGCAACAGATAAAGTATATCTGAAACGGCTCGACCTTTTTGTAACAAAAATTGACATCTCGCCAAATAACGATGATACTCCGAAACAAGATTCCACCAAGTTTGCGTTCTTTCCCAATGAACTCCGTTGATTCCCATTGCGAACCCCGGCACTCGGTCGAGCAGCGGCTGATGCTGAAAACGATGAAAAGTTATGCGATTTATTCCGGCGCAAAAAGCCCAGTCGCCTTGTAATTTCATTGACTTTGGATTTTGTCTCCATGCGTCCCACGACGATGTGAACGCCTCCGCGCCGACAATCGACTTGCCGTGAGTATGAGCAATCGACGCCGCCTCGAAGCAACTGTAAATCGTGTTGAATCCGTAGCCTGCCGACCAAAATTCGCACATCGGGACGTCGGCAATCGCGCCGAAACTCATGTCGCAAAACGGAGACATGTCGTAAGGTTCGATTGATAATTTCATATTGTTTTTATGAGCAAGTTCGCGAAGATATTCGCCATGATTTTCAATGATTAACTCTTGCGATGTTTGGCGAACGTCCCAAAGAAATCGTTCTGCATTTTCCATATTGTCAACGACAAAGCCGGAATACGCGGGCAGGAACGGCGTAGGGTCGTAAAGTCGGCGTTTGCGAAATTCGTCGATAAAATTTTTGGAGAAATTTTGAGGTCCCATTTCCCATGAATCGATGTGCATGTAACACCAACCCGCTTTGCCGTCGGTTTGACGTTTTCCAACGGCGTCGAATAATTGCTCGACAAAATTTTTGAAATGGACGTCGAAATAATCGCGATCCATTTTCGACGATTCAAGACCAAGCGCGGGATGCGGCGCGGGTCGAGTATTCGCGCCGTTTGAGGTCGCGGCGAAACGTAAAATTGTCCAATTGCCTTGTGGGACTTCCCACTTTAAAACGCCGTTAGAATCAAGTCGATCTGTAAGATTGATTATTTTCGACAACGGAATTGTTCCATCTTCGCGTTGTCCTTGTTTCAAAATATGGAATTCGTCTTTGATTCGCGGTTTAACATTCGGTCGAGACGAATATGGATGACGAACATAAAAAGCTTTTTCGTCAATATCGTTAATTCGCAAGTCCGATTTTAGAGTTGGAAAGGCGAGAACGCAGACGTCTTTGAAAAATTCTCGTCTAGCTTTTTCTTGATCTGGCGGCAAACTTCCGCCGAAGTAAGGGCGTCGCGGGGTTGGTACGGGGAGTTTTTCGTCGAGTTTTGCGGGACCTGTAACTTTTTTTTCCGCTGCGACAAGAAAGAGCATTGATTGTTCTGGTTTGATCCAAGGACCTCCGCTTCCGGTCCAACCTGGGCCGGAGTTGAGAGTGAGTTGTAATCCGAGCCGTTCGGTTTCGTGAACTGCGTGTGCAAAGAGTTTTTTCCATTCTTCGCTCATGAAATCGACTTTCCCGCGATTAACACCGACATTGACTTCCATGAGAATGATTCCACCGATACCTTGTTTTGCCATTGATTCGAGGTCGGCGGTTATACCTTCTTTTGAGAGGTTTCCGTCCATGATAAACCAATAGACCCAAGGTCTTGCCGAATCCGGCGGCGATTGAAATTCCGAAAATTCAACCGCATATAAATTCGAAATCGCAATTGAAATCGAACTAACAAAAAAAAACGCAACAGCACAAAAAAGTTTTTTTGACATAATTTTTTCCTTTTAAGTTTTGGTTTTAGTTGAGAATAATATATAGTAGTCAACATTAGATCGTGTCGCCTACCAAAACAATGATTCTCATTTGAGATGTCATCATTCCATCTTAAACTACGACATCCTTTTTGTCTATTGAATCCTTTAAATCACTTAAAAAAATAGTAACCGTTCACGCACAAGAGAAAAATTTTCATAATATATCAGTGTAATAATTTTACCGGAGAATTTTATTTTTCGTAACCATTCACGCGAAGAGAAAAATTTCCTTCGCCCCGAAGGGGCAGCGGAGTTTTAACCCACCGCAACGCGGTGGGGTGTGATGTTCCTCTCGCTCAACGCCCTGTAAGGGCAACGGAATTTTTTAATGAATATTAGTGAATTGTAACCGTTCACGGAATTTTTTATTTTTTATCGCAAAATTAAAACGCGAATAGTTACAAATTAACAAATGTAGAGACGCAATGCCTTGCGTCTCATTGTTCGATCAAAAGATCA
>JAITAZ010000229.1 GCA_031283825.1 Planctomycetaceae bacterium
CTCGAATTACAAATGCCCGAAAAACGAATGGGATACATTCTTGAATATCAAAAACGCTTGAAAGAAACAGACCCTGAGGCAAAGTTGAGAGTAGAATTTGTAATGGCAACCGATCCAAATAAAAAATATTACGGCGTTGTTATGGAAAACGGCATTCACGATAGAGCCGAAGTAAGAAGCGACGCCGGAAACGCCGCTTCCGCGTCAAGCAGCTTGAATATCGTTTTAATAAAAGTTGAGTTAGACAGTCAAGATTCATTACCAGAATCAATCCGACCCGGTGCCGCGTGTACCGCAAGAATCGATTGCGGAAAAAAACCGTTAGGATACGTTCTATTCTATGAAGTAATCGCGTTCATACAAAAAAATATTATTTTCAGATGGTTTTAAAAAATGCGGAATTCGGAATTCGGAATGCGGGGAAAAATAAATTGTCCCGTAGGTACAAAATGTTGGTAAAAATTTAGTAGGGAACTTCTAAAAACCTCATGTAAAATTTATTTTTATTAGGATCGCGGTCGTCTCGACCGCATATTTAGGCGTTTGTCATGCAGGCGGGACGCCCGCGTTCCTAATAAAATTAGTCTTTAGAAGTTCCCTGTACTTGAATATTAGTTGCTTTTTTTCTTGCGGGTGAGAATTTCCATACTGGGGTTGTTACGGTTGCGTGGATTTCTTTGGCGAAATTTAACATTCCCTCAAAACCAGCTAACGCAATTTTTCTCTCATGATTGTGATCGCAAAAACCTATTCCCATCTTAAAAGCAATTGGTCTTTCTTTCACGCCGCCTATTAATACGTCAGCTTCTTTCTCCAAGATAAATTTTGATAACTCTAATGGATTACTGTCATCGCAAATTATTGTTCCCTCTTTCGTGATCTCTTTCAAATAATCATAATCTTCCGGCGAGCCAGTTTGAGAACCAACCACTACCGTTTCCATTCCTAAAAGTCTCAACGCCTTCACCAACGAAAACGCCTTAAAAGAACCGCCAACATAAATCGCCGCTTTACGACCCAATAGATTTTTTTTATACTTGTCAATCTCCGGCAATAATCGAGAAACTTCAGATTTTACCAACTCTTGCGTCCGCCTCATTATTTCACAATCATGAAAAAACTCCGCAACATCATAAAGCGCCCGAGACATGTCCTCAATCCCAAAATAAGAAACCCGAATAAATGGAATCCCAAATTCCTCCTGCATCTTTTTCGCCAAATACGTCATCGAACCCGAACATTGAACCACATTTAATTTCGCCCGATGCGCTCTGCCAATCTCTTCAACTCTGCCATCGCCCGTTAAACATGCAGTTACCTCAATTCCCATCCGCCGATAATAATCTTTTATGATCCATGTTTCGCCGGCAAGATTAAACTCACCTAAAATATTTATCGAAAACGAAGAAACCGGCGTCGTCGAATCTTTTCCCATCAGCCGAAAAATCGCCTCGCACGCCGCCCGATAACCGTCCTTTTTGGTTCCCTTAAATCCCTCCGAATGAACGGCAATTACAGGTATCCCCCGCTCTTTTTCAACCCGCAAACAAACCGCGTCAACGTCGTCTCCAATTAGTCCAATTATACACGTACAATAAACAAACGCCGCCGCAGGATTATATAAATCAATCAACTCGCACAACGCTGAATACAATTTTTTCTCACCGCCATAGATTACTTCACGCTCTTGAATGTCAGTTGAAAAACTTATCCGATGAAGCTCCGGACCACTCGATAAAGAACCACGAATGTCCCAAGTATAAGACGCACAACCAATCGGTCCATGAACAAGATGAATCGCATCCGCCACCGGATAAAGCACAACCCTAGAACCACAAAATACACATGCACGCTGACTAACCGAACCCGCAACACTCGCCTTGCCACACTCAATTGCATAATCATCAACCCCTTTTTCAAAAACCTGAAGCTGACGGTCTTCTAATATTTTTAACATAGACTTTTTTAAATTCGGAATTCGGAATTCGGAATTCGGAATTATTTTTTAATTTCAGAATTATGAATTTTTGTAACGAAAAATAATTATTCTGGATGGTTGTTTTTTTAAGGGATATTAGGAACATTCTTGTTTTAAATTTGGAATTAAAGACTCAAAGGAGAATTTAATTGTCAATGAAAAAATAATTCCGCATTCCGCATTCCGAATTCCGAATTCCGAATTCCGAATTCCGCATTCCGAATTCCGAATTTTTTCTCTACTTTTGTTTACATTATTAGTTCTACGTTTTCTTCTTCGGCGTCTCTATCTTGTCTATCCATGAAAATTGAGAGAATTTTTAATAACAAATGCATTCCTCCGCGATAGCCGGTAATTGGAATGTAAGATTGTCCGATACGATCATAAATTGGATAACCGATTCTCAATAACGGGACGTCCATATCTCGGCAGATATATTTGCAATACGTATTGCCCATAATCAAATCCGGACGCTCGCTTTGAACAAGCTGATGAAACATAAACATATCGCATTGCAAACCGGCTTTGACAATAACTTTCTCTCCGCAGATTTCTTTTATTCGTTCTTCTAATTTTAATTTACCTTGCGGCGTTCCTGTCAACACGTGCAACACTTGCATTCCTGCGTCTTTGCAAAATTGCGTCATCGACAACAAAATATCCGGATCGCCAATCAACGAGACTTTCTTTCCATACGTGTATTGACTCATATCACAAAGGACGTCAACAAGTTGACCTCGTTCCTTTCGCAACGATTCCGGTACGGCAACTCCGGCGATCTTACGAATTGTATCAACGAATTTATCCGTCGCCGTAATTCCGATTGGCAGATCAACCGCCGTTACCGGAACTTTACATTGCGTATCAAGCAGACCCGTTGCAGTCATTGCGCCGAGTCGTCCGACAGCGATTGCGGCGTCGGAATCGCCGGAAGCAATGATACTCTCTTTCGGACAACCGCCTTTCGGATACATGCGAAAATGTCCGTCCATCGGACTATTCACCACGTCGCTCGTGTCGGGATACATGATGTGATTGATTCCCATTTCCGTTACGATATGTTTAATTTCAGTCATATCGCTCGGCTCGATAAACGACGGAATAAACGTAATTTTCCCGTTGCGTTTGCCGGTATTTTTGGCGAAATATTTCACCATTGCCGCCGCCATGTTCGCGTATCCGGTAATGTGCGAACCAGTAAAAGACGGCGTATTGGCATGAATAACAATTTTACCTTCAGGGATTTTTTTCTCTTCGTAAGCTTTTTTGATAATCTGAACCAAGTCGTCGCCGATTACTTCAGACAGACAAGTCGTGTTGACCGCGATAATGTCAGGATTGTAAAGCGTGAATATATTCGTAAACGCTTCAAGCAAATTCGCCTGACCGCCAAACACCGACGAACCCTCCGAAAATGACGACGTACTCGCCATTATCGGATCGTTATAATGCCGCGTCAGACTGCTGCGATGATATGCACAACATCCCTGAGAACCATGACTATGAGGAAGACAATTATGTATCCCAAGCGCCGCGTACATCGCGCCTATCGGTTGACATGTTTTAGCAGGATTCACCGTCAACGCTTTGCGTTCAGAAAATCCAGCTGGCGTGTGTCGTAATAACATTTTAATTTTTTAATCTAAAAATTAGGGTAAAAATGCGGAATTAATTTTTGTAACAATAATTCAGTCGTAGTTTTTTTAAGGGACAGAATGGACGATAAGGACATTAGAGACAGTAAGGACACTTTTGTTTAAAACTTGTTTGAAAAAACTCAAGAACAATATCTTTGGAGTCGTTAATTTCTGATTTTAAATAACAATGTTCCTCATGTCTCTTAAAAAATCCGCTATAAAATATTTACAAAATCACAAAAATTTACGAGTTATATCCGTATGTTGCGGTTAATTCTGGTGCTTCGTCCCAAGGCGCTTTTGCGAATTTGAAGGCGTTGCAATTTAGTAATCGATCAATTTCTTTGTAGAAATTTATTGCTCCTCTAAAACCTGCGAAAGGTCCCATGTAATCGTAGCTGTGTAATTGTTTCATTGGGACGCCTTGTTTTTGTACGATATATTTTTCTTTGATTCCTGCGCAGACTAAATCAGGATGATAATATTCAATCAATTTTTCGATTTCGTATTGATTGCAATCGTCGATTACGAGAGTTCCGGCGGGCATTTCGGGCATCATTCCGCGATAGTCGCTAAACGTGAATCCGTTTTCTTCGCGTTTTGATTTTTCTTCTTCGCTTATTCTTGGATTGTATCTTTTTTCGTCTGGTGTAACTGTTAGTTCTTCGATATTTCGCGAGTCTGCATCGACGACAATACTTGGTATAACTTTTCGTCCTTCGTAATCGTCGCGATGAGCAAATTCGTAACCGGCGGCGATTGTTACGACTCCGATTTCTCTTAATAAATCTTGATAATGATGCGCTCTTGAACCGCCGACAAAAATTATTGCCGTTTTTCCTTCGCATCGAGGTTTAATTTCATCGCGTACTTTTTGAACGATAGCCATTTCTGTTTCGATAATTTTTTCTGTTTGTTTAATTAGATCGGGATCGTTGAAAAATTTTGCGATTTTTATAAACGATTTTGCCGTTGTTTCAGCGCCGACAAAATTCACTTTGAACCAAGGGATACCGAATTTTGATTCCATCATTTCGGCGAGATAATTTATCGACCGATGACACATTACGACATTTAAGTCGGCGGTGTGAGCGGAGGCGAATTCGTCGTAGATTGAGTTTCCTGAAAATGTGGAATGCAAGGTCAATCCGCATGATTCGGCGATACGTTCTATTTCGAAAGCGTCTCCTCCGATGTTGTATTCGCCGAGAATGTTTAATCTAAATTTACCTTCTTTCGGAGTATCGATTTGACCAACGACGTCGGTGAATACTTTGTTGTTGGCGATATGATGTCCAGCGGATTGCGAGACGCCTTTGTAGCCTTCGCATGAAAAGCCGAAAATATTTATGTCCGGATATTTTTCTTCTGCCGCCCTTGCGACAGCGTGAACGTCGTCTCCGATCAGTCCGACTGGACAAGTTGCGAAAATTCCAATTGCTCGCGGATGAAATAGCGCGACTGCTTCGTCGATTGCCGCCATAAGTTTTTTTTCTCCGCCGAATACAATTTCGTCTTCTTGCAAGTCGGTTGACATTGCGTAATTCATGTAATTTTCAGCGTCCGGCGTAGTTGGACGAGTTTTATTTCGTCGTGTCAACCAACTGTAGAAACCGCACCCGATGGGACCGTGCGTAATTTGTAAAATATCGCGAGTTGGTCCTAAAACGACTCCTTTACATCCGGCGTAAGCGCATCCGCGCATACTTATTATTCCCGGCGCGGTTCGCGTATTTGCCATAATTTCGGGAACAGCGTCGCATTCTCCGACTTCATTAACGATAATTTGTTTCTTACGTTTTTTGGCAAGTTTGGGCGAGTACGCTTCAACAACATCGTCGCGAAATTGTTCAGCGGGAACTGACAATTGATAAAGTTCTAATTCCATATTTGTTTTTCAAAAAAATTTTATTTGAAATATAATCAAGCACGCAAAATTACGCATAAAATGCAGAAATTTGTAATATATCAGCGGAATTTTTTAAACGCGGATAATACGGGGAATTTTTAAACGCGGATAATACGGATTCAACGGATATTCGCGGAGAATGGAAATGACGATTTTAATATCAAT
>JAITAZ010000249.1 GCA_031283825.1 Planctomycetaceae bacterium
AAAGATCGGACGGTTTGGGGAACTTATATCACTGCGAAATATTTCTTGACCGGCGATTACAGAAAGTTTAGCGCGGATACAGCGGCGTGGGGCGGCGTAAATTTGAAACATAATTTAGATTTGCGAAAGATCAATGATTTAAATCGCGCTGATTGGATCGGCGGACTTGAATTAGCAGTCAAATGGGCTTACACCGACACAAGCGATTTTTATAGTGGTACTGCTCATGCTACAAGATTTACCGGTAGTGTTCAAGATATTACGGTTGGCTTGAATTGGTATTGGTCGCCGAATGCGCGTTGGTTGTTTGATTATATTCATGTACTTCCGAGTCAGCAGCGCGGCGCATTGGGTCGCGATAATTCAGACACTGACATTTTCGCTGCATCGTTTAGATATAACTTTTAATTTGTTTAAATTAAGGGACGGTAAGAACGGTAGAGACATTAGGGACATTGTTGTTTGAAATCAGAATTTTAAGACTCAAAAGATTTCGCTCTTGAGTTTTTTCAATAAGATTTAAACTAAAATGTTCCTCTTGTCTCTACTGTCTTTATTGTTCCTATTGTCCCTTTAAAAAACTAACTACGGAATAATTAATACACGTGTCAGAAATAATATTTCCTTCCCAGCGTCCATCTCGGACGAAAATAGTTGCGACCGTTGGACCTGCTTGTGATAACGAGTCGACTCTTACTCAATTGATGTTAAGCGGCGCGACGGTATTTCGTTTGAACATGGCTCACGGCGCCGGTACGGAAGACGCGCAGCGTCGTCTTGATTTAATACGATTATCGGCGAGTAAACTTGGTCGTCCGATTGGCGTGCTTGCGGATCTTGCTGGACCGAAAATGCGGCTTGGCGAAATCTCTGGCGGAACGTATATTTGCGACCCGAAAATTCCAATGCGTTTTGTTCGCGGCGAGAAAACGGATTTGCCTCATACTTTCACCACAACTTACGATCCGTTGATAGAAGATTTAAATGTCGGCGACAACGTGATGCTTGCGGATGGAACGGTAACTCTTCGGGCGATTGAAAAGGGCGGCGATTATATTCTTTGCGAAGTGATTCAGGGCGGCGCGGTTCGGAGTCGTCAGGGCGTGAATTTGCCTGGAGTGAAATTGAGTATAAAAACGTTGCAGCCTCATGATATTGTTCATGCGAAGTGGGCGGTTGACGCGGGCGTTGATTTTCTCGGTTTAAGTTTTGTTCGCAGTGCAGACGATATTCAAGAATTGCGTGAAATAATGGCGGATACCGCACATCAGAATACGGGTTTATTCGGCGAGATTCCTCATATTATCGCCAAGATAGAAAAACAAGAAGCGGTTGAAAATATAGACGAAATAATAGACGCCGCAAATGGAGTAATGGTCGCGCGGGGAGATTTAGGCGTAGAGTTAGACATTGCAAAAATAGCGTCGGTTCAGAAGATGATTATCGACACGTGCAGACGTAAGTTGAAACCGGTGATTGTAGCGACGCAGATGCTTGAGAGTATGCACACTCACACGATTCCGACGCGGGCGGAAGCGACAGATGTTGCAAATGCGATTCTTGACGGCGCGGACGCAACGATGTTATCCGGCGAAACGGCGGTGGGAGATTATCCGATTGAGACAGTTAGAATGATGAATAGAATCGCTGAAGAGACAGAAAATTTCATTATGAAACGCGGCGGATACAAACAAGACAATGGAATTTTGTCGCGGTCGAGAGATATAAATTCAGGAAGTAAGTTATCGATGGTGTCGGACAAGTTATTGGAAGACAGCAAGTTTAGCGGCGGCAAGTTATCGGTAACGAATGCGATTTGCAGGTCGGCGGTGAGTTTAGCGGAATCGATAAATGCGAAGCGGATATTGATAGCGTCTCGTTCTGGTGTTTCGGTGATGGGTTTATCGAATTTGCGTTCGTCGGTTCAGATAATAGGAACGAGTCAAAATCCGCGAGTTCTTAACAGAATGAATTTATATTGGGGAGTAATACCTCTTCTTAACGCGCCAAATGACCCAAGAGAAAGCCTAAAAGAAATCATAGAAGTCGGCAGAAAAGTAGGAAGATTCGAAAGAGGTGATAGATTAGTCCTAGTAAGCACAATGGGACCATCATCAGAAAACCACAATATAATCTACGCCCACGTTGTCGATTAAATTCACTAGACAAAAATTGAATCATTACTTTATCGTACTCTTTTTAATTGTGCGATTTAATTTTAATACGACAAAATTTAACTCAATAGACGTTTCTGGATCAGTGTTTCAAATTCTAGATCGAGTAACTCTGTTTAAAATAAATTTTGAGTTTTTAGAAATTCCCATTTGTCAACAAATTGTTGACAGTTGAATTCCATCTTCAAGTTTTACTCATTGCCTGTACCACAACTGAACTCTTTAATATTGTCGCCAACATGTACAAGCCTTTTTCTGTAAATGCTTTTGGGGCAAACCTCGCCTTTGCTAAATTTGCGGTCAAAAATTTTGACCGCAAATTGTCCCATTCGCTTTTTGTTAATTCAAATGTATAACTATTAGGAAATTTCTCTGGATTATTCTTAACGGCTTGATTAACCTCTTTGGTTGTTATGCCGTACAACTCTGCAACGTCGCTATCGAGTATCACGCTTTGATTGCGAATCGTGATAATTTTGTTTTCAACTTGTTTTAATTTTTTGAAAGAATTAACGAGATTATTTTTTCGTACTTTTTTTAATTGTGTGTTTTAATTTTAATACGGCAAAATTTAATTCAATAGATGTTTCTGTATCGGTTGTTTCGAATTCTGGATCGAGTAATTCTGTAATTAGTTCGCCGCTTGATTGCATTAGTTTTTTCTGCGATGCCTTGTCTGATATTGTTGCCAACTCGTTTATTTTTTGCGATAAATTCCGTACTTTTGCAAATGTCTCAACGATTGCAATTGTTGTCTGTACAGCTGTCGGACTCTTTAAAATAGTCGCTAACATGTACAAGCCTTTTTCGGTAAATGCGGTTGGTAAAACAGTTGAATGTTTCTGACGATTGAACCGGTCAAAAATTTTGACCAGTTCACTTTTTTCCTTTTGAGTTATAGTAACAATGTAACCGTCAGGAAATTTTTCAGGATTATTCTTAACGGCTTGATTAACCTCTTTGGTTGTTATGCCGTATAATTCTGCAACGTCGCTATCGAGAATTACATTTTGATTGTGAATCGTAATTATTTTGTTTTCAACTTGAATGAATTTTCTGGAATATTATTTATTTTTTTGCGTATTTTGTTTTTATTTCTTTGTAGTTATCTTTATTTATGTGAAAGAGGGTAATTTCTTTTGGGTATTTTTCTTTGTGATTTTGAATTTTTTCAATGATAATATTACTGTTTCCTTTTCCCCATGGCGTGAATCCTACTTTGTTTATCTTGTTTTTAACGCAATGAGAAAAAATTACGTCAAGGTCTTTGCCTAGCTCGAATTTTGACTTCCACACATTCTCCGATAACGAATAAATACAATAAACACGCTTCGACTCAATAATATGATTCCACGTTATCACCTTCGGCATACGATTAAAAAATTGACGCCGCTCAAAATCAGAAATCGAATTCACCACCAAATCTAACTCGTCATAATGATTCCAAATACTATCTCGCTCTACCGAAATCTTAATGTCCGACTCTACATCCAACTCTACGACTTCGTTGATTTTTTTCATCCGAAAAATTTCTATATCTTTGTCTTTCGTGCCGACAAAAATTTTAGGCTCAATATAATATTTGTCGTCTTTTGTTATTGGGATTGTTTCATACGGCAATTCCATTGCGTCTTTGTCGGTTGTTCCGTAGTATTTTTTCAAGTTTGTAATGTGAACGTATTCGTCTTTGAGAATCTGCATCAAATATCCAAAGAAAAAAGCAGAATTTAAAGGACATCGTTTATTGTGAGCATGAGTATAACATCCCTCGTTGATCGCCGCGAAACAATCCGCCTTGACCCCGCACGACTTGAGATAATCAATCGCCCGAAGACATTCCATGCCAATACATGTAACCTTCCCAACCTTAAAAGGTTCAAAATTAATTTTGCCGCAGTCGTTATCGATTTTTTTCGACTTATTTCTGAAACTCCATAAATCTATTAAATAAACATCGTCAAAAGGCAAACTCTCATACTCCGGCTTGATTGCGCCAGATGCAAAATATATTAATGTACTC
>JAITAZ010000328.1 GCA_031283825.1 Planctomycetaceae bacterium
ATTACTTACGTTTTTTTGAAGTAGAAACTCAAAAAGAAATTTTTAAGCCGTTTTATCTTGGTAGATATTTGTATCCGTATGAAGCAATCGGATGTTGTTTAAGCGATGACAATAAATTAGTTGCTGTTCAAGTAAAGTTTGGATCAATAAAAATTTACGACTTGAAAACGCAGAAGAAAAATGTAGTTGTTCCGGTTAGAAGTAATTTTATTATGGGTTCGTTTGCTCATCAAGACAAGTATCTTTGGGGTTATATCAACGAAAAGGTTTCTCATAAAAATAAAATATCATTTTACGATATTCAAACCGGCGAAGAGTTATTTGAGCTTATTTGTTTTTTCGGCAATGTAAAAAATTGGGCGATTGCAGCGGCAGATGGAAGATACGACGGAACAAAAGAAATTCTCGACTATATTAAAATCAAGCCGGCTCATTTGCCCAATAAACCGGAAAATTATTTTTCGCCGAAAGACAAACCGAATCTTCACGTTGACGGACTTCTTGCAACGTTTTTCAATGTGCCGATGCCGAATCATTATTGGTTTAAAACGTCGGAACAAATTCAACCGATAATAAATCAGCAGCAAATTCAAAACCAAATCCAACAGCAAAAATCAGCAGTTCATAATACTACAGTTATTCCTTTACCGCCAATAAAAAACAAATGAGAGATAATAATAACAATGTTATCGCGCGTAGAAACAATCGGCTACGAGATTGTTTTTGTGGAATTATTTTTTAACGTCTGGCGGAATTAATTTTTTTCCTTCAGTGTCAACGCCGACTTCGAATACTCGGAATAATCTCATCATTGCAATCATATCTCCGTCGGCAAAGAGTGATTGTTCATTGAAGTCTCCTCCTAGATGTGCAAACATTAGTTCGCCTTCTGCTAATAGTTCATTTTCGCAATACGCCCAAACCGACGCGACTCCTCCATCTTCGCGAACTGATTCTAATTTAACCTTGTAAGTAAGAACCTCGCCGGGTTTCACCTCGACATTGTACAGAGTAAATCGCGGGATTTTTGCAAGAACAACTTTCTCTTTGTAACCTTTTGCCTCGTATAAAAGAAGTCCGGCGGTTTGTGCGATGCCTTCGATTATCAAAGAAGCCGGCATGACCGGAAAATACGGAAAATGATCGTGCAAGTGATCCTCCGCAAGCGAAACGACTTTAATCGATTCCGCACGGTTCTGGCTTTCAAATACCGTTATTCGATCTATCCAATACCAATGCATCTTCTTTAAATAATTTTTAAACTATTCACACTTAACTTTTCGGTTAGAGCCGCCTGTTTACCTTCGGAAAACAGGCTTTTACTCTCTTAATGTCGCCGAAATTAATAGTACGAATCGTATAGCAATCCGTTAAATTCAATTTTTTAACCACAGAGAAAAAGAACTCACAGAGAAAAATTCTCTTTGCGATTCTGCATTCTCTGCGGTTTAAAATGAATTGAATTTTTTAGAGATTATTTATTATGGTTCTAAGTCAACTTTTGATTCGACCATGTAACATAAATCTTTTACTGTCAGAATCGTTATAATATTTGCGACCATAGGATTTTTTTCTAGTTCTTCGACATTAGCGAATGGCATTCGTTTTTTGATTTCGGCTAAACCTAACGCGGTTAGTTTATTATCTTGAACGTATTTACCTTCCTTATCATTTGTGATATCTTCAGGAACGAGTTCGGCGCGTTCGATTTTAATGCCCAACATTTTTTCAAGTTGGAACGCAATATCAAGGATATCAATTGATTCAGCGCCAAGATCGCCAATCAATGTTGATTCCGGCTTGATTTCTTCCTCGTCAACGGCAAGCGCCTCAATCAATGCTTTTTTGACATATTCATAAACTTCTTCTTTTCGCATTTTCAACAACTACTCCTAATATTCTGTTAGAGTTTTAAACTGCTCGCACGTGAATTTTCAACTAGAGCCGACGGTTTACAGATCGGAAAATCGACCTTTTAATGATAGCTCTTGTATTACCGAAATTCATAGTACGAGTTGTATAAATTTTTTGTAATCGCTCGCGTTAAGTTTAAATCGCGTTACAACGCTTCTCAATTCAGTGAATTTTAAGGCGAATCGATTTACAGTCCAAAGTTAATTCGCACAATTTTATCTGCTAATTCAATTCTAACAAGGGCGGGGAGTTTGACTGATTCACAACAATTAAGATACTTTTTGAGAATACAAATCATACGAAATCACGCCAAATAAAAAATTTGTTGTTTTGATTCTTTCGCGTCTTTTTTTCGCGTAGTTCGTACTCTCAAAAAATATTCCGCAGAAATATTACCGAATTATGTTACTGAAGTTTTATTTTAAAACGAGCTACTATAACTGACATTATAATTGCCAGGATGCAGGCGTTCACCTACAATTGTGATAGTTTTTCTTTCGCTTGGTTTGAGTCGAAGTTCCCAGAATAGATTGGTTAAATCATTGGGTAAATTTTCTTTAGTGGAGGTTGTTTGTTTATTCGGCGGCGGCGTAATTTTTAAGTCTCTGTTATTCGGAGCGTGAGAAAAAATGCAGTCTAAGTGTAATGTAATTTCTTCATTTCGCTGATTGACAATTTCAATTGTTCCAAGAACAGTCCGTTCAATGTAGAGACGTCCGCCGTAATAAAATTCTCTTTTTTTAGAACTTGTCGGCAAAGCCGGCGTAACTGTAAAAGGATCTGTTGCCGTATTTGGTGAATTACTTGGCTGTTGAGGTAATTCACTTGACGTCGCCGTATCGGTTTTATTTTCATCAGCGGGAACAGTCAACGGCGGACGTACATTAGTATTATTATTATTAGTAGTAGTAGTAGTAGTAGTAGTAGTAGTAGTTGTTGTTGTTGCATTTTTATTTTGTATTTGTTCAAAGTAGGAGACATGGACATTCATTACTTTAGTAATTTGTACAGATGCGATTTGTCCTTGATTAACCCAACTCGACTGACTTTGTCCGAGAAATTTTGATTTTTCTGTAATTGCGGCGGGTGCTGTAGTCATTGGAAACGGCAGCGGATTTGTGAATTTTAGCACGTCGTAAACGTTTGGCGTGAGTAGTCGGTCTTTTGCTGTCGTGTTATCATTTTGGCGACCGGTATAATATTGTAGAATATGCGTTGCGAGGTCGCATTCTAGGATGCGGCGGTAATCTGATTTACCTTTGCCGTTTGTAAACGATATGGTATCGCCGGTATCTAGCGTTTTTTTACCGATATTATTGTAATGAATATCAGGTCCTTCGCCGGAAACGAGAACGGTCGTATCGAATCCGGCGTCAACTCCAGTACCGTGATAGGTTGACTGTTGTGTCATGTAAGAGTTGCCAGTGTATCTATAGGAATTGTTGGAATTTGCATTGTTGGCTTCTTCTTGTCGATGTCGTGATTCAAGAATTTGGTGGAAAAAATTTGTTAGCGTTTGAGACGGATGAATCGGAGAAATAATACGTGAAGTATCAATTTGAGGGAAGCCGCTGACAAGTGAAATTTCTGTATTGTTTAGAGGATTCCATTCGTTACGAATTATGACGGATTGTTCTATTTGTAATTGTTTATCGTTTAGTAAATCGACTCGGTAAGACGGCGCCCATGTTATGCCTTTTGTCAGGTAGAAAATCCGTATTTTTCCGGCGTTTTTGTTGTCTTTAGCGTTTACGTAAAAAATCATAACGGGGCGATTTTCTTTACGTTTTTCGAGAGATTCGTTGGATTCAATAGACAAAATTCCTTCGTTTAGTATCATTTGAAATTTTCCGTCTGCTTTCTTTAAATTAATAAAACGCGAATTGGACGAGTAATTTGGATAATAATTTTCCCTAACAAATGCGTATGAAAACAGCGAATTTTTTTGGGGCGGCGTAGTATTACCGAGAAGTTTTCCTTGTACGGGTGGAATTTCTGCGTTATTAAATCGAATGGTAACTTGTTTATCTATGAAATCTAAAATTTCGCGTGGAGGATTTTTTTCGTCGATTGGCAAAGAGACGAGTCGTTGAGTTGCGCGGATTTCGACATTTAGATCGCTTTCGATAAAAAAAGTTCCGTGAATAACTTTTGGTACTTCGTTCCAGCAATAAGTTCCGGGCGATGGGATATCTATTTCTTGTTGGATGACAGTTATGCCGTTTTTGAACAATGCAACCGACGCAATTTTCGGCGTAATGTCTTTTTCGATGTC
>JAITAZ010000350.1 GCA_031283825.1 Planctomycetaceae bacterium
ATTCATAAATTTATTGATTACGTTTCAAAAAATGCGTTTAGCAAATTATCGGTTTATGACCTTCAACGCTTTGATGAAAAATATATAAAAGTTTTATTACTTTCTTATTTGCTTTTGCATAATTCGTATATTCCGATTAGCGAGTATGAAACGGTGCCCGGTCGGACTGATATATTTCTTCAACGTAATCCGCAATTTCCTCAAGTGAAATATGAATGGGCGTTGGAATTAAAATATTGTAAAACCGACGCGAAAGAATCAGAAATTTCCGCAAAACGCAAAGACGGACTCGAAAAATTGAATCAGTATATCAACTCATCGCGATTAAAAGATCGACCGAATTTGAAATCCGCGTTGATAATTTTTATCGGCAAAGATAAATATGAAATTATTGACAATTAAACGTCCCTGTTTAATTTCACGTAACCGTTCACAATTTATGAATTATGAATTATGAATTAAAAAACCGTGAACGGTTACAAACAAACGATAATTAAATATCCATAGCATGAAATAGGAAATAAACTATGTTACGGCGACGTATGTCTAATGGAGGGTATCTTCGATTAAATTATTTTATATTTAACAGTGAGATTCCTCCTTTGGAATTTGATGCTTTGGGATTTGTAGGCACATTTTTAGAATCACCTTTTTGGTGTTTTGAAAGGATGTTATATTGGACTGTTCACGAAAAACTCTACGATGACGACGATGATGAATTTGCTTATGAAATATGGAAATTAAAAAAAGAAATATATTCAAATGAGAATTTGAATAAAGCCTGTAACTATCTTAAATCGTTGCATCCGGTATTGAATCGCGGGTGGAGTAGATGGGGAGTTAGTTTAAGCAATACAATGACATTATCGGGGTTTTCTTTTGTAAAAGCAGGCAGAATTGGTTTTGACGGAATACGTCATAGCGGCGTATCTGATTTACAATCAGCCGAATTGTTACAGAATATAGATATACTTACAAAATCTTATATTCAATCCATTCATAAAACAAATAATCTCATTGAGCTTTAATAGAATATTCAATCGGCAACCGTTCACTCGCAAGAGAAAAAAATCTTACGCTCTGAAAGGACAACGGAATGTTTTAAACTGCTCGCGTTTTAATTTTCGGTTGGAGTTATCGGAAGCCGGTTTTTACGTTTTTACGCTGTCAAAATTCATAGTACGATTTGTATAATAAGGAGTGATCCGTAAATATGATGAAGGATAAAATAATAAAAAAATCTCCATTTTTTAAGTTATGGTTAAAAATCTGTTTGATAATTATAGTACCTGCGTTATTGTTTTTTTTAGTATTGGGCATATATTTTTTTTACGTACTTATATCAATAACATTCTATGCATCCGGCACGCATAAAGAGATAGATATTAGCGATCCTAAAAAAATAGTTGTAATACAAGAATTTTCAGGTATTACTTTTCCAAGCCAAATTATGTGGCATAATGCTTGCGAAGGCGGTTTTCAAGATAAATTTATAATATGTAAATTTAGCGCAACAAAAAATGATATTCATCAAATGTTTTTTAATTTCAAACCTCAATGGAATAACGTCGAGCGATATTTACAAAATGATTCCATGCTATCATGGTTCACGCCTGATAATATACAAAATTTTCAATCCGCTCAATTCTACAATAATGCAAAATATAAATATATTAGCGTGTTATATGAAAATATTCAAAATAAAAAAGATACAGATTTATCGTTAGTCTATATGATTATTGCAAGCAACTAACAAAGGTAAGTATAGAAATGGACTAAAAAAAGTGGGTAACCGTTCACGGGTTTTTAATTCGGATTTGAATTGCTAAATCCAAAGTCTCTACTGTTGGTTTAGTCATTCAAAAACGGTTACGTAAATTAATTGTAACTATTCAGTATAATAATTCTGGATTCCGAATTTTTGTAACGTTAATTATTATGAGTAAGAAATCGTTGTGGTATAGTGAAGGACTTCAATTTGAGTGTCAGGCGTGCGGCAGTTGTTGCGGCGGCGGACCGGGATTCGTTTGGGTAACGCAAGATGAAATAGATCAGATTGCGGTAAAATTCGGAATCGAATCCGAACTGTTTGAAAAATTATTCGTCTGGACAATTTGCGAAGGCGAACTCAAAGGAAGACGAAGTCTAAAAGAATACCCAAACGGAGATTGCGTCTTGCTAGATGAAACAACTAGAACCTGCAAATTTTACGAAGTACGACCAATTCAATGTAGAACATGGCCCTTTTGGGCGCAGAATATTGTTAGGAAAGATTTCTGGGATGCAATATCAAAACGATGTCCAGGTTGCAATCGCGGACGTTTGTATTCGCTAGAAGAAATCGAAGAACGAAGAGACGCTTTCGAGTTGTAGAATGAATGTTTTAGTGTATAGTGTTAAATCGTAATTATTCAACAGAATTATTTTTTAAATGACAAAAACGACTTTAAGGACAGAAGGAACGTTTGGGTTTAAAATCTGTTTGAAAAGACTCAAGAGTAATGTTTTTGGAGTTGTTAATTTTCGATTTCAAACAACGACGTCTCTCATGTCCATTCAGTCCCTTAAAAAAAATTAAAAATTTAAAAATTTTTAGAATGAAAAATTTTATATTAGCGGTTGTTTGTTTTTTTTCGATGTTGTTGTTTTTTGTTTTTCAAGACAACATTTCATTCGGGCAATTTGACGCGATAGATCAATACTATCGCGAACTTGATGGCGGAATATTCGACGGCAAAACGCAAATGGTCGAAAGTGTCGGCGGTTTGAAATTATCGGCGTCTTATTCGGGCAAGTATATTATTGTAACGGCGGATATTCCTAGCGGTTATCATACGTTTTCTGTTACTCAGCCTGCGGGCGGTTCGATACGGACTACGTTCAAATTTGACTCTAAAGAAATCGCCGATTCGTTAATTGATATTCGTCCGGCGACACCTCCGACAATTAAATACGAAGAAGTTTTTAAGATAAACGAGCAGCATCATGAAAGGTCTGTAACGTGGATTTTTCGTTTCAATAAATCGTTGCCGAGCGGCGGCGAAATAAAGTTGACTTACGACGGTCAAATTTGTCGTGAATCTTGTATGCCGATAACGATTCCGTTTGTTGCGAAATTTGATTCGGCTCTTGACGCGGCAAAAATTTTATCTGAATCGGACGGATTAGACACACAGTATATATATAGTGTAAAAGAATCGGCGGCGAAATTTTCATTGCCGGAAAAATACGTTCCGCAGGAAAGCTCGCGGGTTTCGGGAATTGGTTCGCTTTTGATTTATGCGTTTTTGGGCGGCGTGATTTTAAATTTTATGCCGTGCGTATTGCCGGTAATTGGATTAAAAATTCTTTCGTTTTTCGAGCAAGCGGGCAAGAGTCGATTGCGTGCGTTTTGGATAAATTTTTCTTATTCGCTAGGATTGCTTTCTGTATTTGCCGCACTTGCGATTTTGAATTACGGATTGAGTAAATTATTTACGTTTGAATTATTTAGTATCGTGATGGCGGTAATCGTTTTCGCGATGGCATTGAGTTTAATGGGATTATGGGAACTTTCAACGCCTTCATTTTTAGGCGGCAAGACGTCGGTTAAGTTAATGCATCAGGAGGGTTTCGCGGGTGCGTTTTTCAAGGGAATAATAACGACGCTGCTTGCGATTCCGTGCGGCGCGCCGTTATTGAGTGCGGCTATTGCATGGACAGACGAACAGATCAGAATCGGCAATACGTCGATGGTTTTTCTGATTTATATTGTCATTGGATTAGGGATGGCGTCGCCGTATCTTTTGATTGGGGCGTTTCCTGAATTGTTAAGATTTCTACCGAAGCCGGGTCAATGGATGGAAACTTTTAGAAAAACAATGGGATTCGGACTTTTGATTGCTGTGGTTTGGATACTGTATTTTGTAAGGGTTGAGCAATTATTATCGACGATTACGTTGCTTTTTGCGATTTGGTTTTCGTGTTGGATGATTGGCAGATTGAGTTATGAATCGTTATTTCGCGAGCGATTATTTGCGTGGGTTACGTCGATTGTTGTGGTTGTTGCGACGATAATATTTTCTTATGACATTCATGTAATAGATAATCCGTACACGTTGCAGGCGGCGATGAATGCAAGATTAAGCGGAGGAAAAGAGAAACCGTTTACGTTATCGAATTATGAAAACGCAATTTCGGCGGGACGTTTTGTTATTGTCGATTTCACTGCCGATTGGTGCGTTACGTGTAAAGTTTTGGAAGCAACCGTATTAAATTCTGAGAAAGTTAAAAAAACGATTGAGGAAAAAAACGTAACTTTTTTGATCGCAGATTGCACAAGAGAAAACGAATCAACAGAATTTTTACGAAAACTTGGACCGGGTCAAGTTCCTGTACTTGCATTTTTCGATCCAAAAAATCCGTCGAACCCGATTGTGTTACGCGGATTCTACACCCAACAAAACGTATTAAAAATATTAGATACAATTCAACCATAAAATTTTCGTAACGAATATTATTGTAGAAAATTTTTGTAATCGTTCACGGTTTTAAACACGGATAATATCGGATTTTTTTGGTGAATACGGATAATCGCGAAAAATGGAAATGATGCCTTTGTGTGGTAAAAGTTAATAATTTAAATGTGATAAAGCGGGAAGTAAAAAATTATAATACTAACTAACTAACTAAATAAATAAATAATTGACTAGACAAATCAACTATAACTAAATAAACCTAAATAAATAATTTTATAAATATTAAAATCGCCATTGGCATTTTCCGCGATTATCCGTATTCACCCAAAAAAATCAGTTATTATCCGTGTTTAAAACCGTGAACGGTTACAAATTTAATTTATGTAAATTTTTATTTATCTATTCTTGCTAATTGTTATTTCTTAGCCTACAATTTTTATAAGAGTAAGCAAGTTGACGTTCAATATTGAGAAGTCAATAAACGCGAAAGCGTAAATTTAGGTTTGCATCGTGTAAGCCAACGCTTAAAGATAAAAAAGTTACCACAATTTGGAAAGGTACAAAATGAGTAACACATTATTGTCAAACGAAACAATAGAACTGATAATTGGATTATTAATTTGGAGCGTAGCAGGATTGATAATCATCCTTACATTTATGCGCAGTTGGTTGTTAGGATTGCCTACATCAATTGTAGTAATCATATTAGCAATATTGTTGACATACAATAAAATTGCGCCGTCTTCACTTTTGCCTCCGTTCTCGCCTCCTCCGCGTAAAATGCCGCCTCCTGTAATTCAACTCAAACAAGAAGATAACGAAAACCAACAAAACGAAACAACCGATTAAAAATTCTGTATAAAATTTTTAACTATGCGGCGTTTCGCTCGTTTTGATTGGGGATTATAAGTTGACTCTCCATTGTTGTTATATTGTCATGCGACGATTTTAAAACTGAACTTCCTAGACGCTTGCCTCCTGAATCAAAGATATTTAATACCTGATCCGAAACAGACCAGACCGCAGTAAATTCATTCGCCGTAAAACGATAACCATAAAAGGTATCGCCCAATAACAAAATCTGCTGACCAATCGGTCCATCCGTAATAAGCCCAAACGATTGAGCCGAATTGATCACTTCTTGCAAAACATAATCAATCTTTTTTACTTCTGACATCGCTATACCTCTTTCTCTTTTCTCAATATTTCGCTTAAATCTATAACCGGTTCATACCGTGAATTTCGACGATTAAATGCAATTCATAAAAAAGTCAATAAACAGATCGCACTACGAATCTTATCGCTATAAAGGCATAAAAACCTGACTCCCTACAGGTAATCAGGCAACGCCAACAGAAATTAAAATGCGAACCGTTTCAAAGTCTGCCTCTATCCGCCAACAGACCGCTCTAACCGAAAATTCAAACGAGAACAGTTTAAAACCGCTTCCCAATAAAATATGTAAACTAAACGCGCTTTACTGTCGATTCTCATAAAATTCCAAAATACAAAATCGCCCTAACAAACTCGCTCGCGAGTCATTAGTAGTTTCGCCGCAAAACATAATCCTATAACGTTACCTCGTTACCGCAGCTTAAAAAATAATCGCAACCGTTAGGGTATCTGGAATTGCATGATAATTTCGCTACACTATAATTGCTCAATTGGAATAGTTATACACAACTCGTAATTTAATTTTCGGTATTTGACATTGGTTAGCTGTAGTAAAAATTTCGACTTTTACGCTCTCGTAATCGTCATAATTTTAACGCGCGAACTAGTTGCGTTTGCGATGCTGAATCTTAATGCTTGTGCGTAAGTCTCACATTCTCGCGAATAGTACAAATTATCCGAAACAATGTAAAGACCAATTTTGATAATATCACAACAGAAATTTTAAACTCGGATAATCACGAAAAAGAAAATAAATTAAATAACTCATGTTACGCACTTGTTGCCCCAGATCAGGTCGCCTACCTGATCGGTGATCAACCGGATCGATAAACGACTACGGAATAGTTATAATATTTAAAAACCGTGAACACTTACAAAGAAAACAAAAGGGATAAACCGACTTGAAATTTAGGATTAAAGACTCAAGCGATAAAACATATTTTCCACTGACTAATTACCATTCGACTAATTACAAAATTTCAACCAACCTAC
>JAITAZ010000374.1 GCA_031283825.1 Planctomycetaceae bacterium
ATTAAAATCGTCATTGCCATTCTCCGCGAATATCCGTATTCACTAAAAAAATCCGTATTATCCGCGTTTAAAAATTCCCCTAATTATCCGCGTTTAAAAAATTCCGCTGATATATTACCCAAATTTTAATAAATTGTTTCATTTTTTTCTCCTACACAGATATCCCGCGATTTCCTCAGGTGAAATATGAATGGGCGTTGGAATTAAAATATTGTAAACCGACGCGAAAGAATCAGAAATCTCCACAAAACGCAAAGAAGGAATCGAACAATTGAATCAGTACATAAATTCGTCGAGATTAAAAGATCGACCGAATTTAAAATCCGCGTTGATAATTTTTATCGGTAAAGATAAATATGAAATTGTCGAAAACTAATTGTCTATTTATGGCGGTGTTTGAGTTGTAATTGAAAGTAGTTACATTTTCTGCTGATCTACCGTATAGATTTAAGAGCGAAAAAAGATTATACTATCAACTGTCCGTATTAATTCAGAATTTATATTCGGACGTTTTTTATAAACTATTCACGCATTAAAATTCGATAACCTATTACGAGTCGTTTCTTGAAGGCTCGTTTTGAAATTGCTCGCGTTTGAAATTTCGATTAAATCGCGATGAAACCCAATCACAATTAAAAGCACAATGAGAACAACAAAAAATAATAAAACTAACGCTAACACAACAACTACCGCCAATAATATTCGTAACAATAAATCCTCGCGACGCACTCGCGTAAAGAAACAGGATCGCCATGCCGATCTCGTAGATTCGTTTCAATGGGGATTCGTCGAAGGAGCGGAAAATGAATCAAACGAGGAACATAAAGAATTTCACCCGCAAGGAAAACCGCGTAAAAAAGCTAAAATGAAAACCGCCGCGAAAAACATTATTGATTCCGCGTCTGTTCCCGTTGTCGCTTCAACTCGCAGCGTTTCCAGTATCGGAGTCGAAAAAATTACGACTCCTAAATCGTCGAAAAATACGAAGGGCGTCATAAAAAAGAAGAAGAAAAAAAATCGACAAATTGCAATCACGCCGGAAATTAACGTTACAAATATTGCCGACAACTCAAACGTAATTGCCGGCAAGTCTCCGACTAATTCGATTCCCGAAACGACTAAAATTTCAGCCGGAAAAACTCAATCTGGTAAAAATTCCGCAGCAAGGGGAAACGCTAAAAGTTCGCGTCAGAAGATTACCGCCGCCTCTCCTGTTGCGGTTCAAAGTTCAAGCGGCGACAATGATACCGTTAATTTGCTTTTCGAGCCGTTTGACGACGATAACGATTTAAAATTGCCAAGTTACGGGCGGTCGTACAAAAAAACGCCGACTCTCGAACCGGAAACAAAATTCGCCGACACAACAAATACTGTAACGGAAAAACGTCAACCGTATAATTCTTTCGACTCTTCATCGAGTCCGGTTTTAAAATCTACAGTTTCGTCGTCGGCAAAGATTCCCGAATCGGCAGGGCAAGTTATCGAGCCTGATTCTAATTTTCGTAACGTTAAATCAAGTCAGAGTAATTGGAGTTCGGACAAGTTGAATCACGGCAAGTTTGATTATCGCCCGCCAACGCCGCCGGAGTTGACAAAGCCCAAAAAAGAACAAATGGTTTGGGATCCCGACAAACGCGAGTATGTTCCGCTTAAAATTTCGGATCAGACATTATCGCCTGATTCTTTATCGGCGACGTCGAATAATTTGTCTGAAAATTTGTCGTCGGTTAAATCGTCTCCGGTATCTCGTCAAGTGTCGGCGGTATTGAATCAGCAGACGACTTCGGCGGAGTCGTTATCTAGTAAAGTTGCGGTTAAGTCGGAATTGAAGCGTGGCAATCAGTTGTCGGTAGTTAATTTATCTAATACTGACAATTTGTTGCAGAGTAATTTGCAGCAGCGCGGCGACGTGCCTCGTCCGGTTGCGTCGAAGCGTCCGGATCCGGCGGATATTGAAGCGGATGCGCGAGGTTTTGCTAGTCTTGGTTTATCGGATGTCATGTTGGAGGCGTTGCGGATTTTGCGGTATCTTGAGCCGACGCCGATTCAGGCGGGCGTTTTTGAACGAGTGAAAACGGGCAAAGACATAATGGGTCAAGCTCAAACTGGCACGGGCAAGACGGCGGCGTTTTCTATTCCGATTATTGAGGGAATAGAGGAGTGTCCTCCCGGCGACGAACCGGTTGCGATGATTCTTGTGCCGACGCGAGAGTTGGCGGTGCAAGTTCGCGACGAGATTGTCAGGTTGTCGTATGGGCGAGACATTAGAATTGCGGCGTGTTATGGAGGCAAGCCGATTGTAAAACAAATTGAGAAATTAAGCGGCGGAATTGACATTGTTGTCGGCACTCCCGGTCGGGTGTTGGATTTGATAAATCGTCGTGTTTTGCTTATGGATTCGCTTAAATGGGTTGTGCTTGACGAGGCGGACAGAATGCTTGACATCGGTTTTCGACCAGACATCGAAAAGATATTAAAGAAGTCTCCGGCAACGAGGCAGACATTGCTTTTCAGCGCGACATTACCTCCGCCGGTCGTTAAACTTGCGGAACGTTACATGAGAGAGCCGGAGACGTTAGATTTTTCGAATAAGCATGTGTCGGTTGACACGATTGAGCAATTTTATGTTACGGTTGATCACGAGCGGAAGTTTGACGCGCTTGTTTATTTGTTGAATGAGGAGCGTCCGAATCAGGCGATAATTTTCACGCGAACCAAGCGCGGCGCGGACAGATTAGCGAGATTATTATCAAAACAGATTGCGAGTCTGGCGGCGATTCATGGAGATTTACCGCAATCTGAGCGGGACAAAATAATGAGTAAATTTCGCGCAGGTGAGTTGAGATATTTAGTCGCGACAGACGTTGTAGGACGCGGAATTGACGTATCGGGAATTTCTCATATTATCAACTATGACATCCCGCATTTCTGCGATGATTATGTTCATAGAGTTGGCAGAACTGGAAGGATGGGGCGTGAAGGCGTAGCATATACTTTTGTTACGGCGGAGGAAGGAAACGAGTTGACAAGAATTGAAATGAGAATCGAGAAACTGCTAAAACGTGCAGATTTGAAAGGTTTTGAATCGTTTTCGAAGCCGGTTCAAACCGCTGGAGGAGTCGGCGGCAATGACAACAATTCGTCGAGTAATCCCAAGCCCGTTTTTGGAAAACCCGTAAGAAAAATCCGACGAGCGCTGTAGTAAAATTCGGAATTGTGTTTTTTTGTAATTATTCAGTCGTAAATTTTATAATATATCAGTGGAATATTTTTAACACGTATGAATATTGTACAACCAACCTCATTACCTCATTAAAAACGTAAACGAATAATGAGGTTAGTTTTTGTAGGAGTCATTGCTACTGAGGTTTTAAACAAGAGTAAGAAAAATTAGGTTTTAAATGAGGTTTGCGGAAACTGTCAAAATACGTTTTGGAAAATTCTACTGATATATTACACAAATGAGACATTCTTGTTTAAAATCTGGTATTAAAGACTCGGAGGAATAAAACCAGATGAAAAATTACCAAACGAAAAAGGATTTGATGTCCCAGCAATGCCGCCAGCGTCAAAAT
>JAITAZ010000375.1 GCA_031283825.1 Planctomycetaceae bacterium
ATCTGCCGAGAAGTTAATTTGTACACCACTGACATAAAAAAATAAAATTAAAAATAATTGCAATAGAAACAACAAGCGAAGTATAAAAATTTTCAATTCTCACGTCAAGACGAATTTTAAAGTAAGAGGAGTATAGCAAGAGGAAATTCAAGTTTCATTGTTCAGTTTGATTCGGATGTAACGTCAAATATTTTATTTAAATGATGTTTGGATTTTAGATAGTTCCAATTTGTTGAAATTAATTAAAATCTTTTTTACTTCCGGTTGAACCAAATAAATACGCCAAACTAACAACTCTGCACAATGTTAACTAGTTATTAAATTCATTACGATATTCATTTTCACCGAACAACAACGCTGGGTTGATTTTAAACTGTAACATATTTGCGGTCTTTCTACCTCCATCTCCGCCTTTTCGTTGAATTGTTATTTTACCAATGGTAATACTGCCTCTCGGGCTGATTACAATATCTCCATTGTAGTAATTGATAACTTCGTTAATATTTTTTAATACCCAGCGCGCATTAGAATTAATTCTTTGTGCAACTAATACCCATTCAGCAGTAAAATTGCCGCGTCCTCGAAAAATATCGTTTAGAATTAACAATTTATTTTGCCTAAAAAAATCGAATAACGAGGTTTGTTCTTGGACGGTAAATTCGTCAATAAACATTCGTCGGGGATCACGAGGATTAGGAATTGATGGAAGCAATTCACCAGTAAAATGTTTTAGGATACAACTAATACCTTGCGGAATATTCCAAAATTTTACATATTCATCAATCCATCTTTTGTTGATTTGGTTAAATCCTCTTAGATTACTCACTAATTTGACTTGAATATTTTCTACATCTACGGCAGATTTTAATTTGATTTTAACTTGAACATTGACGTCAGCTTTATAACCGCTAATAACAACGGCTTGCACATCTTCGATTTGAATCAAGTCATAATTCATTATGACAAGCCATTTCTTCGCATCACAATCGGATTGCCAATTATTAAATTTATCAGCAATATCATGCTCATTCCTAAAACCATTTCTAGCGGTTTGCGAACCTAATAATTGTAAGCTATTCATCTGTTCCTATTGTGTCAAATAGAAGATTGCAATCAGATATTTTTTGCATCTCAAATTTCGACGGTCTTTTTGGTGTTATTGTATCAAACGATTGAACATGTTTTGCCAAACGTTGCAAGCATTGTTCACGATACTCTTCTGAAATTTCAAAACCAAGATATTGCCGGTCTAAATTCCTTGCCGCCACAAGAGTTGTACCGCTACCAGCAAATGGATCGATGACTTTTTCACCCTCGTTACTGGATACTAAAATAATACGTTCAAGCAATTTTTCCGGCATTTGGCAACCGTGCCACCCTTCGCGTTCTTTGAATGTTCCGCAAACCCTTGAAATAAGCCATGTATTTTTATTCGGTCCAAGTTCCTCTTCTAAATCTTTCGGATTAAGAATCCATGTGTCGTCAGGTAATCGTCCTTTGGGATTTGCTCTTTTATCGTTATAACGAAGTTGCCTAGCGCTGGGGATGCGAATCGCTTCATTGTTAAATGTAAAATTCTTTGCATCCTTAACGAAGTGAAAAAGGTGTACATGAGAACGCGTGAATTTTTTTGTGCAGTTCACGCCAAAAGTATAGTACCACACAACCCAACTACGACAGATAAATCCGATTTCGCGAGTACAAAAAAACTTTAATTCTGCGGCGTATTCGTCTCCTATTGCAAGCCAAAAGGTTCCATCGGACTTAAGAACATTGTACACCTCCGACATCCAATCCTTTGACCATTGCAGGTATTCTTTGTCAGATCGATTATCTTTGTAAACATCATACGAATAACCAATATTAAAAGGAGGGTCGGCAAATACAAGGTCAACAGAGCTCTCGCCTAGTTGCCGCATACCTTTAATACAATCACCTAATATTACAGTATTCCAATCCATAATTCTAAAAACAATTTTCCCTAATTTTCACAGGCTGGTGGTTAAAGTGAATAAAATTTCAACAGAAATCTTGAATTTAAGCAACAGACTCGCTGTTTAAAATCTGGCTTTCAAAGACCTTGTTCGTTTAATCGATCAAATGATAATAAATGTTTGTTGATTTCACCTATAAAAATTTACCTAAATCAACAACAGTTTTATGAAAGTGAAGGGAAATTTTATATTGATTTGTAATTGTTTGCAACGGGTTATTTCTACAATCTTCTGGTTTTAATTTCCTCAATCATCATCTCTAAAACTTTCGTGACATCTATTTCTCCAATTTCACCGTCTTTTCTGTTTCTTAGTGCGACGGTGTTTGATTCTGATTCTTTTGCGCCTACTACAGCGATGTAGGGGACTAAGTCTAGGCGGGCTTTTAATCGCAAGGTCAACAGAATCGCTCGTTAAATTGTGGAACTTTTCAGCACAATCACCGCAAATAATTTCTATCTTACTCATCAAATTTTATCCACTTGTTTTGTTTTCAAATAGTTTTGATTTTGATTGTCGAAACAGATCGAATGTTATATTCTCATTAGTCAACATGAAAATATCTGATGATGAATTTTGATTTTCTTCTTTGTTTTCCGGTAAAATTTCGGAAGGAATATAAATGTTACTTTTCAATTCCGCCTTTTGATAATCAACTAATTTGGCTGATAATGGAACGTTAAAAAACTTTTCAAGTTTATTCCAATCAATATTACGCAATGTGATAATATCGTTTCGATAAAAACTAACCCAACTATCGCCGATTTTATAATTCGGTTCGACTTGAATAAGTTTCTGTTCGGAGATTTCTTTATATTTTTTGTCCAGCTCAAAACCAATATATCGCCGACCTAATCGTTTCGCTGAAATCGCCGTTGTTCCTGTTCCTGAAAATGGGTCAAGCACAATATCGTTTTCATCTGTTACCATTAAAATCAGGCGGTCTAATAAATGTATCGGCAATTGACAAGGATGTAAATCTCTCTTTGAAGCATGTCTGACCCGATGAATATCCGTCCACACGTCGGCAATTAAAGGACCAAAAGGATGAAGTAAATCTTTTTTACCTCCGTAATCTTTCCAAAGATAACCTTGTTTACGATCTCTTTTATGCGGTTGCCGAAGTTCATAAATTTTCGTTCCCTTTGCTGATTTTGTATAAAATAAAATTCCATAATGCGCCGGTTGCAACGATTTTCCCATCGGCGCCGTTGGAGCTTCCCATGCAATCCAATGTTTAAAACATGCAATCTTATTCAAAAAAGTCGCGTAATGAGTTAGCCATTTCGGGATATTATGCACAAATATTGAACCTGTCGGTTTTGTAACGCGTACCATTTCGCCAATCCATTTTCCGCACCAATCGAGGTAGGTTTGTAATTCAAGACTATCCGTATAACTCGAATATTTCTTTTTCAAATTAAACGGAGGATCAGCAAATGTCATATCAATCGATTCGTCTGGAATATTCTTAAATAAGTCCAAACAATCGCCGAGCAATATTTTGTTACAATAATTATTTATCATTTTTAAAAGTATCTATTAACAGTTTTTCAAACCGTTTTAGTTCGTCTTTATGAAACGTAAAAACATCGTCATACGCCTCTACCATTCGCTTGAGATCGCCTTTTCGCACGTACCAACCAATACCGTCAACAAATCCAATGAAACTGGCTTTGGGATAATGTTTTTTAAGTAATGAAAATATCGCGATCTCTGTTTTGGATTTATCGCCTTGTCCTGACGACGTTGTTACTAAAAATGAACTTTCCGCAATAATCAGCGGGTTACGTTTGTTCGGAATAATAAAATCCATTGTCCTTTTTTGCGTAGGGGCATTTTTAATCAATTCGCTCAAATCGCCCGTTTCAAATGTTAATCCCAAATTTTCAATTAAATTTTCAATTACAAATTCGGGATTGTTTTCTTTTTTACCAGAATAACTTCCTTTTTCTTTATAGCGAATTAATGAGTCAATCATTGCCGTTATATCAAAACCAAGTTTAGAAATTCCGAATTTTTTCAATTCAAAAAGAGGAAGCGTGTTTGCAAGAAATGGAATTGACGCCCCCTCAAAAAAGATATTGACAATTCCCTTACAAAAAAATTCATTTTCTTGTAAAAGAGAATCAATTTTGTCGTCTGACCATTCTTTGATGTTTTCAGGATTTTCATTAACGCTCCATTTTTCTTTATAAACAAGTTTGTCCAATTCAGAATCGTTGACAATACGGATTATAGTTATCAACCGTTTTAGATACTCGTTTGAAAAGCCGGTTAATGTCAACAGAGCTTTCAAACCGTTTTCGCGTTCTTTTAACAACCATTCGAAAATTTCCTTTTTGAGTCCTTCTGTCTCGATTTTGTTTTTTACAACCAAGAGAGTCTCTTTAATCGACGTAATATACGATTCATATTTATCTTCAAAAAACGGATTAAAGAAACAGAATGTGTTTTTTTTAATAACAGTTTGAAATTTATCTTCGGTACTTTTCATTTTTAATCCTTTCGAAAAAAGAGAACATATTCATTTTTCATTGTATTTTGCATCCCCTTAATAGGTTTCAATATTGATTTAACAAGAGACATTTTATATTTTTTTGCAGAATCAATGATAGTTTGTTCTAATCGAACGCCTCCTGTTTGATTCGTATTTGAACCGATAATCATTACAAAATATCTATCTTTTTTCAAGAGACGAGCAATTTCTGAACACGCCGTATCCATATCAGAAAAATAATTACTCAATTTTTCAACCTTGTTTTTTCCTTTCAATCCTATTAGCTGTTTTTTCAATTCGGTCGTTTTATAACCCATGAACTCTAACTGTGATTGATCGTTTTCGACATAATCAATTGCAAAAGAATAAGGCGGCGACGTAATTATACAATCAATACTTGCATCAGGTAAATTGACTTTTAACGCTTCAGAATCTGATAAAACTATTGTATGTCCCAATTCTTTTTGGTTAAAATAAGGATTACTCAATATTGACTTAACTGTTTCAATATATCTCGATATAACTTTTGCAAAAAGCTGTTGATGGTTTGATCGAACTACTCTTTTAGAATAGCCCAAAGCATCAAGCCAAGCGAGAAACATCAAACGATAAATGCTATGTTTTTCTTGCGCTTTAAGTTGGTCAATTCGGTTAAGTACATTACCACGATTAAAATAATCAAACATTTTGTCTGTGTTGGTTGGAAGCATTTGCAACAAGTCGAGATCAAGAGTTAACGCTTCGTATTTTGTTTGTATCATAAATTGGCAAAATGGACTAACATCAATTGCAAATGAATTAATTCCCATTAGGGCTGCTTCTATATTAGTTGTTCCGCTTCCTGCCATTGGATCTAAAATTGTTGAGTCTCGTTTAATTCCTAATATATTGATAATACTCTTAATCAATTGCGGATGAAATTTACCTCGATACGGAAAAAGTCCGTGTGTTGCATAACCTGTTGAAAATTGTCCCTCTTCAAAATATAGCTGAGCTGCAACAGTACGATTTTCCTGAACCTTTGCTGACAAGTCGGAGTAAAGTAAATAATGTTTAGAGGGTTTTCCTTCAATGGATTTAATAAATGCCGTCCGTTCCAATAATTGATCTTTGGGCAAATAGCTATATTCCAAATATGCTAATTCTAATTCGAATAATTCGTTAACATTGGGAAATAACTCAATGCCGCTTCCAAACAATTTCGGAATAATAGATTCAGATTTATAAAATTCAATACTCGACATAATAAAAAATAATAATGTATTTGAGAATAATAAACCTACAAACTTTTCATCTTAATCTCTTCTTTTAGTTTCTCAATTACTTTTCCGACTTCGATTTCGCCAATTTCACCATCTTTTCTGTTTCTTAGTGCGACGGTGTTTGATTCTGATTCTTTTGCGCCTACTACTGCGATGTAGGGGACTAGGTCTAGGCGGGCTTCGCGGACTTTGGAGCCGATTTTTTCGTTGCGCAAGTCGGTTGTCGTGCGGATATTTTGCTCGCGGAATTTTTGCTCAATCGATTTCGCATAGTCGTTGAATTTTTCACTCACCGTTAATATTCTCAATTGTTCGGGAGAAAGCCATAACGGGAACGCCGCAGCAAAATGTTCTATCAAAATTCCACAGAATCGCTCAAACGATCCCAACGGCGCTCGATGAATCATCACCGGAGTATGAGGCTTGTTGTCCGAACCCGTGTACTCTAAATTAAATCGCTCTGGAGACGGTAAATTATAGTCAAGCTGAACCGTCCCAAGTTGCCATTTTCTGCCTAAACAATCTCTCACGACAAAATCCGCTTTCGGTCCGTAAAATGCCGCCTCGCCCTCGACAATCTCCAAACTCGGTAATTGCATCTCGCGACACACTTTCTCCAAACTCGCTTGAGCAATCTTCCAATTTTCCGGCTTGCCAACATACTTATCACTCGTCCAATCTCGAAAACTCAAACGAACTTCAAAATCGTTGAAGCCCATTGTTTTCAGCACAGTCAAGGTCATGTCGATACAACTGCGAAATTCTTCTTCGACTTGTTCCGGCGTGCAAAAGATATGGGCATCGTCTTGGGTGAATCCTCGAACTCGCGTCATTCCGTTTAGTTCGCCGGACTGCTCGAAACGATGCACACAACCGAACTCCGCAATTCGCACCGGCAAGTCGCGGTAACTTCGCGGTTTTTGAGAATAAATCATCACGTGATGCGGACAATTCATCGGACGCAACAAAAATTCATCGCCGTCTTGCATTTTGATTGGCGGGAATTGACTGTCGGCGTAATACGGATAATGCCCCGACGTTTTATACAATTCGATATTTCCAATTACGGGCGTGTTGACAGTTGTGTAACCGCGTTTGACAAGTTCTTCCATGATAAAATTTTCAAGTTGACGTCTCACGATTGCGCCTTTTGGCAACCACAAAATCAACCCTTGACCAACACGCGAATCGATTGCGAATAATTCGTGTTGTTTTCCGAGAGAGCGGTGGTCTCTTTTTTTTGCTTCTTCGATTCGGGCGAGGTGTTCGTCGAGTTCTTTTTTATCGAAAAACGCTGTGCCGTAGAGACGTTGAAGTTGTTGTTTTGTTGCGTCTCCTTTCCAGTATGCGCCGGCGACAGAGGTCAATTTGAACGCGCCGATCAACTTTGGACTTGTAATATGCGGACCTCGGCAGAGGTCGATAAATTCACCCTGACGATAAAACGAAACGTTTTGTTCTTCGGCGAGAGCGTCGTTAAGGTGTTCAATTTTAAGTGATTGTCCGATACTGTTTAGGATATTGACAGCTTCGTTTCTTGGGAATACGATTCGTTCAAAGGGTTCGTCTAGTTTGATGAGTTTTTGCATTTCGGATTCGATTTTTTGGAAGTCGTCTTCTGTCAGGTGATGTTCCAAGTGTAGGTCGTAGTAGAATCCGTTTTCGACATTGGGTCCGAAGGCGAGTTGTACATTTTTGTAGAGTCTCATAATGGCGCGAGCCATAAGATGAGCGGTTGAGTG
>JAITAZ010000425.1 GCA_031283825.1 Planctomycetaceae bacterium
TTATGATCGATCAAGAACGAATAGCGCGGGCGGTTCGTGAAATACTTTTTGCAATCGGAGATAACCCCGACCGAGAAGGACTCGCCGAAACGCCGCAACGAGTCGCACGAATGTACGCCGAACTCTTCGGAGGTTTACACCAAGACCCGCGTCAACACACAAAAAAATTCTTCAAAGAAAACTATAACGAAATCGTCTTGGTTCGAGACATAAGTTTCAATAGCACATGCGAACACCACTTGATGCCTTTCACCGGAAACGTTCATATCGGTTATATTCCAGACGGTCGCGTAATCGGATTAAGCAAATTAGCAAGAGTCGTCGAAGTCTTCTCACATCGACCACAAGTACAAGAACGAATGACAGAAGATATCGCCCAATTACTCTATAGTGAATTAAAAGCAAAATCAGTCGCAGTCGTCGTCGAAGCAGTTCATACCTGCATGACCGTTAGAGGTGTAAAAAAACCCGGCTCAACTTGTATCACCTCCGCACTGCGAGGAGGTTTCCTAAAAGACCCGTCAAGCCGCGCCGAAATCTTTTCTCTCATCAACAAAAAATAAATTCACACGCCGCAAATATTCAATATCCAACCAAAAATTTGATCGACAAAATAAATCGTCAAAATTTTTATCGGTCAAAGCAGTTTAATATGTCAAAAGAACGAATTCTCATAATTGAAGACGAAGCGGATATTTTATCAATGGTTTCGTTGCGTCTTAAAAGTCGAGGTTACGAAGTTCACGGAGCAGATTCAGGTTTGGTCGGATTGAAATTGATCGCCGAATGGCGTCCAGACTTGGTACTGCTCGATTTAATGCTGCCCGAACTCGGCGGATTAGATTTACTACGACACGTCCGCTCTGATAAACGATTCACACGAATGCCAATCCTAATTATCAGCGCACTAGGCGAAGAAAGCGACGTCGTCGTCGGACTAGAACTCGGCGCAGACGACTACTTGAGCAAACCTTTCAACATGTCTGTTTTAGTCGCAAGAGTAAACGCCCTTTTACGACGAGTTAAAGCCGATTCAGATGACGACATTTCTACTTCTAAATCCGATTCCGCCGCCGCCTCTTCCTCCGCCGTATCTGCCTCCTCAATCTCCGCCGATTCAAACAACGACAAAAAAAACACAAAATCAATTACCTTCGGCTCGCTTCGAATCGACGCCGAAAGTTACAAAGTTTTCATCTCGGAAAAACAAATAATCTTGACCGGAACAGAATATCGATTATTGGTCGCGCTCTTGTCCGCAAAAGGACGAGTTTTGACAAGAAACCAACTAATCGACGCCGCAATCGGCAACGACGCAATCGTTATCGACAGAACAATCGACGTACATCTAGCCTCGCTACGAAGCAAGTTAGGCGAAATGAGAGAAATCATCGAAACCGTTAGAGGAGTCGGATATAGAATCAGTCAATAGTCGGTGCAATTTCGACTCGGTCGCGTCGATGAATTTTCGTAACGATAAATCAAAATCAATAAATCCAAATCAATAAATCAACAAGTCAACAAATCAAAATCAACAAACCGATGAAAGAAATTTTAATTAAACGATGCGGTTGGTGCGGTGTCGATCCAATTTATATTAGGTATCACGATGAAGAATGGGGACGAGAAATAAACGACGATAAAAAAATGTTTGAATTTCTCGTGCTAGAAGGCGCACAAGCCGGATTGAGTTGGTTGACAATATTAAAAAAACGAGAAAATTATAGAAAAGCATTTGCAAACTTCGACGTAAATAAAGTCGCGAAATTCACGGAGAAAAAAGTCGAATCGTTGATGCAAAATTCGGGAATTATTCGCAATCGTAACAAGATTGTCTCGACGATTTCCAATGCGAAATGTTTTCTAAAAGTGCAAAAAGAATTCGGGAGTTTTTGTCAATACTTAAAATCTTTTCTGCCGGACGGCAAACCGATTGTCAATAATTGGAAGACGCTAAAAGAACTCCCCGCAACCTCGCCGCTGTCGGACGAAATCAGCAAAGACATGAAAAAACGAGGATTCAAATTTTTCGGTTCGACAATATGTTACGCTCATTTGCAAGCCGTCGGATATGTAAACGATCATCTGGTAGATTGCCATTGTCGGCAAGTTTAAAGTTGAGAGATTATTGATCGGGTTGCGTTTACAATACAACGATATTTGATATAGTTTTTTTGTAACCATTCACGGAAATTTTTTATTTTTTTATCGAAAAATTAAAACGTGAATATTTACAAATTACCGATGTAGAGACGCAATGCCTTGCGTCTCATTGTTCGATCAAAAGATCACCGATTGAGACGCAAAGCATTGCGTCTCTACATTGGGTTTAGCAATTCAAATCCGAATTTTAAAACCAGTGAACGGTTACATTAGTTTTTTATAAATTCCTTTTATTAAAAAAAATTTACTATGTTATCAATAATTAATGGTCGAGTAGTTGATCCGAGTCAAGGGATTGACGGCGTTTATAATATTCGGGTTGACATTGACTCCGGCAAGGTTGTT
>JAITAZ010000434.1 GCA_031283825.1 Planctomycetaceae bacterium
AACGCCGGAGAACCATAAGGCGTATCCGCCCACGAAAGAACCCAATCATAAAGACGACGAATTAAATTACGACGACAAACCTCCGCCGATTCCGACTTGACTGTATCACTATCGCCATTATCAATATCAACGCGATCAATATTATCTTGCATAAATTATTTTTTGTGAAACTAATCAGCCGCTGCTTTTTTAAGGGACAAAAAGAACGTTAGCCACAGAAAGGACATTAAGGAAGTCGTTGTTTAATATCGGAAATTAAAGACTCAAAAGATATCGCTCTTGAGTCATGATTAAAACCAAAATGTCTCTTCTGTCTTTTTTGTCCCTTAAAAAATACTGCGACTGAATAATTACTATTTAGGAATGTTTTGTTATCTCGTTTAGAGTGTCTTGTCATAACAGGGGCGTTAAAGTATATTCTTTGGTCGCTTTTTGAAAACCCCCTACAGATTATTTTTTTAATACGAATAATCGCCGAAAATACAAACGATGATTTGCCAATAAAAAATTAACGTTACAAATAATTAAAACAAATGTGATATATCAGCGAAATTTGTTTTGTCTGTTGAGTCGCATTTTTTAAGGGACCGAAGGGACAAAAAAGACGCTAGAGACTTTAGAGACGTCGTTGTTTGAAATCGGAAATTAAAGACTCAAAAATATCGTTCTTGAGTTTTTTAAACTGCTGCTGTTCACACTTGAATTTTCGGTTAAAGCCGCCGACTTCCCTATCGGAAAGTCAGCTTTTACGACGCTTTTATGTCGCCGAAATTCATAGTACGAGTCGTATAAATTAGATTTAAACCAAAACGTCCCTTCTGTCCCTCTTGTTCTTTCTGTCCCTTAAAAAAACTACAACTAGTGCTTTGTTAAGCTTAAAAATTGGGATAACCCAAACAAAATATCCTACAAAATAACGGTAATCGTTCACACGCGCGGGCAAAAAATCCTACGCCCTGAAAGGGCAACGGAGTTTTAACCCACCGCAACGCGGTGGGTTAAAATGCCCCCAAACGGAATGCCCTGAAAGGGCAGCGGAAAAAAAATTATTACGAATATTCGTTACAAATATTAACAAACAATATTGTTGACCATATTGACCATATTCAATATATTCACTATATTCATTAAAAAATTCCGCTGCCCTTACAGGGCGACGTTGTTGGGGAAATGCTAACCCACCGCGTTGCGGTGGGTTAGCATACACTGCCCTTTCAGGGCGTAGGAAATTTTTCTTGCTCGTGAACGGTTACAAATAAAGTCTTTCATAAAAAATGCATCCCAAAATTTAAGACTAACAAAGCTCTAGTTACCAAAATTTTTATTTTAACTTTATTCTATCTGGTTATGGCAAACTTAAATTTGGTTCGACGTCTCCGTAGGTTCTGGTTAGGTTGTAAAAGATTTTTGACGCAGTCGATTTCGACGCACCTCTTACTACACCATCGCCAAAAAGAACATTCAACGTCGCAGGATGAGAACTGCCTAACATCTCATTGCCCTCGCGATCCGACGGCTCGCCATTTATCGCCGGACTCGGTCTGTTCAAATCAGACGGAGACTTCGCTATAAGATTCTCATCAGTCCCAACTATCCTCGCAACATTAGCCATGTGATTCGAAGTAACCGCATTATTCGCATTCGACGCCGAATTACACGCATACGTGTAAGTATAAGAACCATCCCACTTGTTCGACATACTACTATCATCCGATAACGCCCACGACGGAATATGCTTCTCCGAAAAACACATCTGATTGCTCGTCCCATCACGCCAATCCGTAAACGTTACATGATAACGCCACCTCGTTATACTCGCACAAATATCATTATGACCATAAGTCGCCTCCCAACCGCCGCCCTGATTCGTTCCATAACCCATACCATTAAAAAATGATACAGTCGGCGTCCGAAACGGTCCAATGAACGAATCAAAATGTCGCGGATCAGGATACTTGCCATAACTATGATACCCACTGTGAAGACCACGCGTCGAATAAAGATGCCACCAATTATGATAATTACCCGCCTCGTCATTTAAATATCGCTTCGCAACCAACGCAACATAATCAGTAACAGCACCGGCAGTCAACTCCTGAGTCTTAACTTTCATCCTCCTCGCCGTCGATGGACAACGATAAATATTCATCCCAGACATCTCCGTCAACCGCATCCTCGCCCAATTCCCATTGCAAAGTTCAATACCATCAGGATTCGACAAACTCTTAACGTCCTTATCCTTTTTCGCCTCCCTGTAAAGACCGTCTTGCATACAAATATCATGCAACGCAGTCTGCTCCACAAACGGATAAAGAAACATCAATATCGTCGGTCTGTTTGCAAATAGACAAATCGGCGGAACCGCCTTATTCACGTCATGAAAATTATGAATCGCTATGCCAATCTGCTTCAAATTATTCGAACATTGCGTACGCCTCGCCGCCTCGCGAGCAGCTTGCACCGCCGGTAAAAGAATCGCTATCAATACGCCAATTATCGCTATCACAACCAATAACTCAACAAGCGTAAAAGCTAATCTCTCAACAACGCAACATAAACCATTTTTCGTTACGTTTTTTCTCATAATAAACCTCCATCGTTATAATGCTCAATCGCGAGCATGTAAAAAGTTTTAAACCGTTCACACTTGAATTTTCAGCTAGCACCGCCAAACTTACATATCGGAAAATCAGCTTGCACGCTCCGCTAACGCCGAAATCCATAGTACAAGTTGTATAAACATACCTTTCACCTTTTTCTATCGACAACAACGTCGAATCTTGTCGAACCATTGACCTCAATTGTCAACCCCGACATTACAGGATCACAAAATTTCGGATCAATAAGTTCCTCGTAAATCGGTTCGTCTTTTTCGATAGTTTTACTTGGATCATTGTTGTCAATCATCAGCGTTTTTACGGTTCCCGTTTGCTTTCTCGCGCCGCCGATATAAACCGAATATGTCCCTTTAGGTAATCCGTCGTTTTTAGAAATAGTTCCGGCTTTGTAATATCCGTTTTCATCTATTTCTCCTCGCGCCATCCAATTACCCGAAACAAAACATATCGAACCACTCGACACCGGAGAACCATCGTCCGAAAACGTAACTCGACCCGTTACGCTAACCTTCTCCCCGCAACCACTCGACAAAAATAATAAAATACACGCTAAAACCAAAAAAATATTTCTCATATTTTTTGCTCTTTTCGATTTATTGTTACAAAAATTCCGATGAAATATCAAATGAAATTACCGTCTCCACATTTGTCTATTGAATTTTTACAACTCTAATTAAACTAATCGTTATCGTAATATCAGAGATTAAAATTTGTTTTATTCCTTGAGTTTCTAGTCATAAATTTCAAGCTAGTTTGTCCCCTTTGTCCCCTCAAAAAAATATATTTAGTTTTTATTCTTTTAAGAACAATTTTCAGCCTCAACAAAAAACCATATTATTTTTTAAGAGGACATAAGGGACTTTGAGGACAAAGCGGACAAATGGGACATGATAGTTTCAAATCAATGATTTATAAACTCAAATAATTAAACAAAAAATCCAGCAATATATTACTTGTTATCAACTTTATGGCAGCGATTCGTTTCCTCCGTCGTTTACGCAAGCTAAAGCTCTTATTACGGCGGGCAAAGTCGCAACAGATGCAGAACGAACCGAACCATCGCCCAAAAGCACATTAAAAACGCCAGTATGCGAGCTGCCTAAAACATACAACGAACCTTGTTGCCATCTGTCGCTTCCGTCAAGTAAATTTCTGGAATTTGCAATCAAATTAGGCTGACTCGCCGAAACAAATCTGCCGACATTACACGCATGATACGACTGCCCCGTGTACCAATACGAACCATTCCAACTCTCCGCCTGATCCTCAAGATTCTTTATCGCCCAGTCAGGAATATACTTTTCCGAAAACGCAATTTGATTACTCGTCCCGTCTCGCCACCACGAAAACGAATCTCGAAACTCCGCCGACATCATGAATTGCTCTTTTCCAAATTGCCATTGGTCGCCCCAAGTCGGAAAAGTCAACACGGGAACGCGAAACGCGCCTATAAATTTCGTAATCGTACCATCACCCGAACTGCCATTGTCCACAAGACTGAAATAATCACGACGATTTTCAACATCGCCTTCTTTGACAATCAACACGCAATAATCCGTAACAGGACCGTTTTTATCTCCGCCGCCGTCAGCTTTGTAAAGTTGATCGGCATTACTCGACGGACATCGATAAATCGATACCGACGATACGGCTATTCGATCCGTTTCATTCAACGCATTAAACGCCGCCGGATTCGTTCTGACCGCGCCGCCGGGATCCGCGCCGCTACGCCAAAAAGTATATTTGCCGTTGTTAATCATCCAATCATGCAAAGCCGGTTGTTCAATGAACGGATAAAGATATGAAAATATCGTTATCCTGTTAGAAAACATACAAATCGGCGGCAACTTCTTATTAGAGTCGTGAAAATTATGAATCGCAAGCCCGATTTGTTTCATGTGATTCGTGCATTGAGACCGCCGCGCAGCCTCACGCGCCGCTTGAACGGCAGGAAGCAATAAAGCAATCAAAATCGCAATTATCGCCACCACAACCAATAACTCTACTAACGTAAACGCTCTAATTTTTTTCATAAACTTGCTCCTTTTGTTATGACAGTTTCATTTCAGGATTTGTCAAATCAAAACGTAAAAAAACGTTTATTCAAATAAACTCATGCCGACGTAAATTGACAATCACTCAAATAAAATCAGTCGATAATTTTTGTTACAAAAATTAACCGTAATTTTTTTTTCGTAATAAAATTCACTCGCTGGTATCGAATTGAACTTGAATTGTTTTTTTGATTTTTCAAATTCTAAATTGCGATCTCAGCATTTGAATTTTTGTTACGAAAAATCATTAAGGGGTTGTAAACGGTTCGTCTCCGGCTCTTGTTCCTAGTGCGCCCCAAACTCCGAAGTCTGAATAGCCTGCGGTTTTCGGACGCGCATTTTCGGGCAAAATTCCAGAGGAAATTGCATTGATCGCGTTGTTAATGAATTGAACGCTTCCATCGCACATCGCGGCGTTAACTCCGGCGGCGTGCATACTCGTCGGCGGAAGAATCATCGGATCGGCGATGTCGTTTCTGTCAACGCACGACGGATTATTAGGCGGAAGAATCGTGTTGAAATGAGTCGAAATAGTAAATCCGCTTGTCCAAGGCACGCCGCATCCGCCTTCTGAACTTGAAACAATTCCCGACGTGTATTTGTTGCTTTTTCGTTTCGTAGTAGTCAAACACGCATTCGGCGAAGCATTGACAAACCCGTCGGCTTTGTTGTGATAATTCGCATTGTTCGGCGCGGCGGACGTCTCAATTACAACTGCCGAAAGCAACTCTCTGTAAGCGTTGTCATTTACCGACGCCGCAACGCATCGTTCGCTAAAAAGAATCGTGTTGCTTGTACCATCCGAAATTGCAGCAAGACTCGAATTACCGCGATACGTAAGCGCGCCGCGAGATTGATTAGTACCGCTAAGATTATAACGATAACTAAAATCTCCATCGCAAGTAACGTAATTCGTTCCTTTCCATTGCGCGCTAATTCCAATTCGAGTTACGTTGCCGGCAACGTCGTCGGAAGGACAACTAAAAGCGGCAATGTAATTGCTCGAAACATTCGATTTAACGCCGTCTCTGGCTTCGTAGTCTGCAATGAAAGTTTCATACAACGCTTCTAGCTCGATAAACGGCAAAATGAAAGCCGCATACGACCACGCACAACGCGGACGTTGACCCGACCAATTGCCGTCTGAACATGAAGTCGGTAAAGAGTCGTTATTCGCGTCGTGAAAGTTATGCGCGGCGAGACCAAGTTGTTTCAAATTATTTGAACACGCAGAACGTCGCGACGCTTCCCGCGCGGCTTGAACGGCAGGAAGAAGTAAAGCAATCAGCAAACCAATAATCGCAACAACGACAAGAAGTTCGACTAGCGTAAATCCGCGATTGAATAGATTTCTCAAACGATGAATATCGGCAAGTTGACGCGAAATTACATTTTCATAACTGCTAAATTTTTTCATAAATTAACATCCTTTTGCAATAAATTGATTAAGTTGCGGGCATACTGAAAACTGCGTCAGTATTCGAAACCCGTTTGCCGATATTGTTCATAAAATCGCATTGAAATATTTTAAACCGCCCGCGCTTTAACTTTCGATTGATTAGAGCCGCCTACTTACATTCGGAAAGTAAGCTTTTTAATGAACGCCCTTGTATCATCAAAATTCTTAACGCGATTTTTATATGTTGCGCAATCAACAAACTCGTTTCAGAAGCGCTCGGTAAGAGGAAATTATTTTCAAATTACCGACGGCTAATTTTGCGAGGTTTATTTGATCGATGAAGGCAAAAAATAAAATTTTTCAACGCGAATATTTTTTGTAACAATAATTATTCGGCAGTTAGCTCGCGTATAATAATACTTCATTTTTTAGATCAAAATCAATAGCATTTTTTGAATTTTTGTACGAAAAATCGCTTTAGAAAATTTGATTTCAAACTATCATGTATTTTTCGTTACGATTTATAGAATCCAAAAAATTTTTAAAATTTTTTTTGTAACAAAAATTCGTTTCGACCTAAAAAATAGCCGTTTTTTATTAAGAAATTTTTCGTATCAGACTTTTATTGATCAAAAATTCATTTCTTAAAAAACTGTCGGATATTTATTGTTACGATAAATAGTTTTCAAAAAAATCAGAGTCAAAAATGCAACTTATACCAGATCGTTTTTTTAAGAAATCAGCAGAAATAATTTAACGTCATTTTAAACTGGTTTTTTGTAACAAAGTGTCAATCTGCGAAATTCGCGGTTGTTTTCAACGGACACTGAGGACAAAGAGGACTTATGAGACACTGGGAACATTCTTGTTTAAAATCTGGGATTAATGGCTCATGGGATAAAACTGAAAAAAGCTTTCTTTTTAAAAGCTGTTGTCTTCTGTTGAGTCGTTAATCATGGTTTTTAAAAATACCGTAACCGTTCAAGCAAAAGAGAAAAATTTCATAAGCCCAGAAAGGACAGCGAAAAAAATTATCACGAATAATCGTTACAAAAATTACAAGATTCACCAAAAAATTCCGTTGACCTTTCAGGGCGTAGGATTTTTTCTATTATGCGCGAGCGATTACAATAAAAAAATATACTGTGGGGAACTTCTAAAAACTAATATTAGAAGGAACGCGGGCATCCCGCCTGCATGACAAACGCCTAAATATGCGGTCGAGACGACCGCGTTCCTAATAAAATAAATTTTACATGAGGTTTTTAGAAGTTCCCATAATGACGAACAACTACTGCGTAACATGAGTTGATAGTTACCAATGTACTGTAATTATGCGAACAGCAAAATTAGTAGTTGGGCGGTCATTATTCTTAAAAACATTGTTAGAGGATAGACTGTCGCATAGCCTATTGACGGTTTGTCATTGCCCGCAGCTCCGACAGAATACGAAAGCGCTGGCGGATCCGTCGTACTGCCCGCTAACATTCCCATAAGCGTAAAATAATCTACCTTAAATACCACATACGATAACGTTCCCACAATCAATAACGGTGCTAACGTAATTATCACTCCAAGCCCAACCCAAAATAATCCATTGCCATTAATAATCGTCGCAACAAAATTCTCGCCCGCAATCAAACCAACACACGCTAAAAATAAACATATTCCTACCTCACGCAACATCAAAACAGCACTCCGCGTAATATGAGTCGGAAATCTAATCGCCGGTCCAAACGCTCCCATCAATATCGCCACCACTAACGGACCTCCAGCAATGCCAAGTTTAAGCGGCTGAGGAATACTAGGAATACCAAGCTGAGGAATACTAGGAATATAAATCGGAATACTGCCCAAAAATACTCCCAAAAGTATCCCAACAAATATCGGAATCAAATGAGGCTCGTCATTGACCTTATTCTTCTCCAACTCCACTGACGACACCGATTGCTTTTGAGTTTTCACTTTTCGCAACTGCTCGTTTTCTTTGTCAATGTCAATTTTGAAAATAATACGAATCGCAATAATCGACGAAATAATACCAACCACACCCAACGGATAAGCCATCGCGTAAGCCGTCCCAATAATACCCGCATCTTGACCCATGCCCGAATAAGCATTTTGCGCCGCACCTAAACCGGGTGTATTCGTTATCGCACCAGAAAGAATGCCAACCATTATCGGCATCGAAATTCCAGTAATATAATGAATCGCAACCGTAATCAATACAGCTGAAAATACTATCGCAACCGCAAGCAAATTAAGCTTCAATCCGCCAGACTTAAACGTAACAAAAAATCCAGGTCCAACCTGCAATCCAACCGCATAAACAAAAAGTATCAACCCAAACTCACGCACAAAATGCAAAACCTCCGGATCAACAAAATGCTTTGCGCCTTTCGCGTCAACATGCAACAACTCAGGATATTGCATCCCAAAATGACTCGCGGCTATTCCGACAAATAATACAAAAGTCATCCCCAACGAAATACCGCATATCTTTATACGCCCCAACGCTACGCCCAAAGCAATAACAAAAGAAAATACCAATACAATATGACCGACACTACTGCCGACCAAAAGTTCATTTATCCAACCCATATTTTTTGAAATTCGGAATTCGAAATTCGGAATTATTTTTTTTAGGTTAATGTTAATTGAAAAAAATTTTTTTAAGGAACGTTAAAAACACGAGAGACGTCGTTGTTTGAAATTGGAAATTATAGACTCAAAAGACACCGCTCTTGAGTCTTTTCTAACAGATTTAAACAAAACTTCCCTTTTGTCTCTAATGTCCATTCTGTCTCTATCGTCCTCTTAAAAAAATTACGTTTAAATATTTACTAATCTTTTAATTTTGCGCAGAGAAATTCTCGATTTAATCTTGCGATGTGCGCGATTGAAATTCCTTTTGGACATTCGGCTTGGCAGGCTTGCGTGTTTGTGCAACTTCCAAAACCTAATTCGTCCATTTTTTCTATCATTGCTTTCGCTCTTTGAGCGGCTTCGACTTTTCCTTGCGGCAACTTCGCGAGCGCTGAAACTCTCGCCGCAACAAATAACATCGCCGAACC
>JAITAZ010000435.1 GCA_031283825.1 Planctomycetaceae bacterium
CCAAAACCGGAAAATGACACGCCCGAATTGAATTTGGATATAAATCCAACGCCAATTCAAGAACCAAAAAATGAATCGGCTCCAAAATTAGAACCAACTCCAGTTTCAGCTCCAGAACCTAAACCTGAACCGACTCCAGCTCCAGAGCCTAAACCAGAACCTAAACCTGAACCCGCGCCAGCTCCAGAGCCTAAACCTGAACCGATACCTGAATCTGCGTCAGCTTCGGAACCTAAAGCGTCGTTTTTGGAATCAGAGGTAAAAATCGCTCGCGACGCCGACGTAAAGAAAGAATCGTTACCAGTACTTACATTGTATTTCGCTGATATTGATAATCTTTTGAAAGTCGCAAAAAAAATTGCCGGAATTGTCGGCGTGAGCGACAAGAAGTTCAACGAAGTTGTTGACGAAGTTTTGGAACCTGTTAAAGGCTTGAATAAAGCTGAACCGATTGGTTTGGTTCTTCGCGCTAACGGAGATAATTTCAACGACCCGTTATTAGTCCTGCCGATAAGCGATTTGTCGAAATTTTCTATTCCGAATATTCCTTTGCAAATCAACAAAGTCGATGATGGAAAATTTAATATCAAGTTGCCGAATAATTTGGGTTTGATCGGTTATCAGAAAAATGGTTATGCCGTTATTGTCTTTGATTCGTCAACTTCGCCGATTCCTGCCAAACCTAAAGCGTATTTTGCCAACATTGAAAAAAGTGCATTTGGCGTTAAAGTCGATTTTGCCAATACTTCGCACGACGCTATTGTCAAACTCACCGCCCCGTTTGCTATGATTGCTGCAATGCAAAATCCTGAAATGGGCGAACAATTACAAAACAGCATTGAAGCGTTTAAATTTTATTTCGATGAATTTAAATCAATAGAAACCGGATTTTCAATCGACCCTCAATCGCTCGATGTCAAGGTAGTATATGATTTTGTGCCAAGCAGTACGTCAAAAATATTTTCCAAATTCGGCGAAATATTTAAAAATAGAAAAACCATTTTTAACGGTTTTAAAACTTCAAAAACGTCTGTTTTCAAATTCAACATGTCTGGAGCTTTTCCTGAAAATACATCTTTGCCGGACGACTACGCAAAGCTGCTTGTTGAACAATACAACACGGTATTTGACGGAGCGCTGAAACAAGTTGAAGAAGACGCCGAAAATCCAGATGAAATCAAACACGCTAAAGCCGCTATAAATTCGTTGAAAAAACTGATCGCCGCGTCAGTTGATATTAAAGCCGCTGATTATACAGGTTTTTTAGACGTTGAAGGAACTTTTTTCGCCGCCACAACTTGGAACGAAACAGACGAAGTCGAAAAACTAATTGATTCAGGTTTGGCTTTTGCTCGCGCAAAACATTCGGATAAAGACGAACTCAAAAAATTTGACAGTTTGATCGCAAAAAATCTGAAACGGAATTATACAAAAATTGCAGATTATAAAATTTCAAAATTGACAATTCCTTTCAGCGAACTTGCTGAAGCTCACGGCGAAAAAATATTGACGAAACTCAAAGGCAAAAGTTACACAATTTTTGTCGCGGTGAAAGATAAAACTGCAATTGCGTTTGTCGGAGGATTCGACGCAGATAAAACTGAATCGACTCTAAAAAACGCTTTAGAATCAACCGCAACAACAAGTCCGATTAATCAGCCTTTAGTGTCTTTTGACTTGCAAGCTGTAGGACAATTGTTGAAAAATTTAGGAATAGACGAAATCGATAAAGGAACTCCGCAAGAAGAAGCGTCGAAAAAATTTATTGATCTATTTCTTAATGCCGGCGAAAAAGCAAAAATAACTCTTTCAGATAAATTAAACGGATCAACTTATACGGCAACATTCAAAGCCGATGGAGGAGTCGTAGTCGTTATCGCAAATCACGTAAAATTTATCAAGGAAGCAACACAAGCGGCAGCGGCAAAACAAAGACAACTAAACAACGAAGAGGACGAAGACGATAAATAACCAACGCCATTACAGCAGATTCAACAATTAGACAATTCAGCAAAAACTAAATAAACGTGAATTACACGCAATTTCGATAGCGCGTAATTCGCGTTTTTTTTACGAAAACAAATACGAAGACAAAGGGAACGTTTGGGTTGAAAATCTGTTTGAAACGACGTCCCATTTGTCCCACTATTGGGAACTTCTAAAAACTAATTTTATTAGGAACGCGGGCGTCCCGCCTGCATGACCAACGCCTAAAAATGCGGTCGAGACGACCGCGATCCTAATAAAAATAAATTTTACATGAGGTTTTTAGAAGTTCCCTATTATATTTTAAATTTCGCTGGTCAATTATGGCGATTACCAACCGATGACCATATTTGACTCAATAATTTTTTTTGCGTGATCAATATCAGTTCCTGTTTCGTGCATGTACAATCTGATTGCATGCACTTTATCTCCGGACGCTTTCGACAGACATTCTCTTGCAATATCGCAAGGATTAGTCTTGCCGTTTATTCCAAGTGCGGACTTGGAGATCACCCATGCGTCGCGAGGGCGGCGTGTAATTCGTATTATCTCTTCAGTTGGATAATAACCATATAAAACATTGCGCGCGCCGTCTTCATCGTCCGACCACGCAATAACAATGTGCGAATTCGTTTCAATTTCAAATAATGCCATTGAAAACTCCTATAAAGTTGATTGTTAAGGTTAAAGGTTAAGGTTAAGGTTAAGGTTAAAAGTTAAAGGTTAATGTTTTTGATCAAATGCAATTTTAATTACTCATGTTACGCGCTTGCTGCTCCAGACAGGTATGCGACCACCGACTCAGGTAGGCAACCGCCGACTCAGGTAGGTGACCGCCGATTCAGGTAGGCGACCTTTCGCCGAAAGGTCGCGTCGGCGTTAGCCGACGTTAAATCTGAAATGATTTTAATTATTGTCGAATCCATTTTATTGTTGCCTTCGGCAACGCGACTTTTCGGCGAAAGGTCGCCTACCTAATTTGCTGTTGTTTGTTTACTGTAGTCAATTCTTTTTCGGTTTCTTGTAGGTCGTGTTTAATCATATCTCTGACTAGTTCGATGAATGAATGTTTTGGTTTCCATCCTAGTATATTTTTTGCTTTTGTTGCGTTTCCTAGTAGAGTTTCAGTTTCTGTTGGTCTGAAGAATCTTGGGTCGATTTCGATAATTGTTTCGCCGTTATTTTTGTTTATTCCTTTTTCGTTTATTCCATTTCCTTCCCATTTGATATTTATTCCTAATTCGTTGAATGCGATTTCGATAAATTCTCTAACGGTTCTTGTTTCGCCGGTTGCGAGGACGTAGTCGTCTGGTTTATTTTGTTGTAACATTAGCCACATTCCTTCGACATAATCTGCGGCGTGTCCCCAGTCTCGACTTGCTTCTAGATTTCCGACTAATAATTTTTTTGTCAAACCTTTTTTAATTCTGCAAGCGGTTCGTGTGATTTTTCGCGTAACAAAAGTTTCGCCGCGATACGGGCTTTCGTGATTAAATAAAATTCCGTTACAAGCGAAAATTCCGTAGGCTTCGCGATAGTTTACTGTAATCCAATAAGCGTAAAGTTTTGCGACGGCGTAAGGACTACGCGGATAAAAAGGAGTCGATTCATTACTAGGCTCGGCAGAGATTCCGCCGAAAAGCTCGGACGTTGACGCTTGATAGAATTTTGTCGTTTTGGTCAAGTCGAGTAATCTTATTGCTTCGAGCAATCTCAATGTTCCGAGTGCATCGACGTCTCCGGTGTATTCCGGCATATCAAAAGCGACTCGAACATGAGACATTGCCGCAAGATTATAAATCTCGTCGGGGCGAGTCTCTTGAATTATACGAATCAGATTGGGTGCGTCGCTCATATCGCCGAAATGCAATCGAAAACGGCTACTCTTCTCGCTAGAATCAGGATAAATATTATCAATTCTGCCGGTATTAAACGACGAGCTACGACGCTTAATTCCATGCACAATATATCCTTTATCTAATAAAAACCGCGTCAAATACGCGCCGTCTTGACCCGTTACGCCAGTTATTAAAGCTGTTAAAGCCATTAAATAAAATAATAAAAAATTATAAAACTGAGTTTAGTAAATTCAGACTCGAAATTAAATTTTACTAAAGGGAACTTCTAAAAACTTGTTTTTTTATTAACCACAGAGAACACAGAGTTCACAGAGAGAATATTTTTAAAACATTAAATTTTGATTTAAATCCATAATTTTTTATTTTAATAAATTTAAATTATGTTTTGATTCCAATTAAAATTTTCTCTGTGTTCTCTGTGTCCTCTGTGGTTTAAAATTAATTTTTAGAGATTCCTTTAATATATCAGTGAAAAATTTATTTTATTTCTTGAGCTACAAATCAACGATTGAGAAACTCAAGAAACAAGACAAATATTTCATATTTATATTACGTATCTTTCAAAAATCGGTTAAAACTTTACCAAATTTTATAAACAATGAATAGAGGGGGGAGAATAACCCGTTTGGTTGCAGTTTTTTTTAAGGAACAAAAGGGACAATAGAGACATTTTTTTTAAGTAACTCATGTTAATCAGTAGTTGTCCGTCAGTATGAGATATTAATTTGAATCAAAACATCAATCTTGTCCCGTAGGGACAACTCCAAAATAGCGATGGGTGAAATCGCAACGCGATTTCACCCATCGAAATAAATTCGCAACGCGATTTCACCCATCGAAATAAATTCGTAACGCGATTTCACCCATCGAAATAAATTCGTAACGCGATTTCACCCATCGAAATAAATTCGCAACGCGATTTCACCCGTCGAAATAAATTCGCAACGCGATTTCACCCGTCGAAATAAATTCGTAACGTGATTTCACCCGTCGAAATAAATTCGTAACGTGATTTCACCCGTCGAAATAAATTCGTAACGCGATTTTTTTTCGATGGGTGAAAATTCTAGCGAATTTTCACCCGTCGCTATTTTGGGAAACCGCTACGCGGTTTTAATAAAAATTGAATTTTTATAGATTCCCTCATTGTCTTTTATTCTCTTTTAAGAAATTTTTAAAACAAAGCAAAACAAAGCAATATTAATGCTCTCAAAAGGGAGATGTTGATTTTCATTTTAGATAAGATATGATATTCAACTTG
>JAITAZ010000471.1 GCA_031283825.1 Planctomycetaceae bacterium
AATATTTTTAACACGTATGAATATTGTACAACCAACCTCATTTTCAACCTAATTTTTCCGAACAAAACAACCTCAGTAGCCAAAGACGCTCCCCACACCAACCTCATTACCTCATTAAAAACGTAAACGAATAATGAAATGAGGTAATGAGGTTGGTTTTTGGGGGATTCATTGCTACTGAGGTTGTTTAGTAAGAAAAATTAGGTTTTAAATGAGGTTTACGGAAACAGTTAAAATACGTTTCGGAAAATTCCACTGATATATTACAATAAAACAAATATTCTCCTGCAAAATTATCTAACATTTATTCCGCTTGTTTAATTTCTGTAACAAAATGAGACGAACTCGTTACAGGAGACGAGCTTGTTGTTGTAATTGTAGTAACGCCGTTTTGCGAAGTTTTGATTTGCGTTCCGGCTCTGGTTTCCATGCTTTGATATGCAGTTTCGGCAGTTCCGGCAGACGCGATTTCATAAGCTGTTAACGGAACGTTTATATTGGTCGAATTTGAATTATTCTGATTCTGATTTTGATTATTGTTATTAACGTTATTTATCGAGGCAACATTCGGAAACGTCGTCGAGTTTGAATTATTACCCGATTCGTAATTGTGCGTCGGCGCGAATAACGATTCAGTCGAACTAATCGATCCGGCGCCGGTATTATTCGTATTGTTTGCATTGTTCGCAATTGGTAACATCGGAAGAGCCGTTTCGGAACTTGGCGCATTGAAATTTTGCAATTGATCTGACGGTAACGAATTCGACGCCGTAAAATAATTAGACGGCGAGTCGCTAAAAGTCGGTGTTGCCGGAACGGTACTAGGCACTACGGCAGAAAACGGATCAAGCGATGACGAACGCGACGTCGGAATTGACGTCGGAATTGAGTCTGGAGTCGTGTTTGGAGTTGAATTTGGAATTGTAGTTGGAGTCAATGTTGATGGAATAACGACGGGTTCTGGAGTTGGCGTTGCATTGGGCAAAGGCGTAGTAACATTTGAAGGCACAACAACAGCAGGCTCGCTTGATGGCGGAGAGATATAACGACCCTGCTGACCAAGATACAATCCTTGATTTGCAAACGTAGCAGATTCGGGCGCCGTTGTCGCGCCCGTTCTCCAACTCCAAAAGCCCGAAAGATTATCATTCCAAGCTCCCTTGCCCAACGAATTACAACAACCCGCCAGACAAATTACTAATACGCAAATAAACAATAAACAAAATAGATTTCTCATACAGATAATTTCCTATAATTTTCAGGTTATTCTAAAAAATTTTTTCTACGGTTAATAAACTCCGGCAATGAAAAAAATCGTAATATATCAAGGGAACTTCTAAAAACCTCATGTAAAATTATTTTTATTAGGAACGCGGTCGTCTCGACCGCATAGTTAGGCGTTTGTCATGCAGGCGGGACGCCCGCGTTCCTAATAAAATTAGTTTTTAGAAGTTCCCTCAATTGAAAATTTGTTTTATCTCTTGAGTTTCTAATATTAGATTCTAATCTAGTTATTCCCCTAAGTCTCCTTAAAAAAGTACAATATTATTTTAAGGAGACATTGGAGACGTTGTTGTTTAAAATCTGTGATTGAGCGACTCAAAGGACAAAATAAAATTTCACTGAAATATTAAAAAAAACAAATTTACGATTCTCATTGTTATCAACTTTGCGGATTATAATAAATGTTGTCTAGCAGTTCCAGATCAATTTTATTCGGCAGGCTTGCGGATATTCTAAAAACAATCTAGTATGTAATAGTGTACACCATAATTTGACAATGCATCGTCTTGATAATGATTTGGTAAAAGATTACGATATTCCGCTTTGTTCAAATTACGTAGAAAAATAACGATTCGGCAAAATATTTCAGGAACAAATACAATAAAAGTTTTGTAACTATTCAGAAACGCTTACGTATTGTGTCTCTACTGAGTATTTATCTAATATTACTTTCAAACGTAATACCCAAATTACGACGAGCTGTTATAATCTGCGTTTGATTTTTACCTGCCGCGTTTGGGCGGGCGAATTTTTTTATCCGTGAACGGTTGCACAAAAAATTCAAGTGTGAATAGTTTAATATGGTCTAATTCTGCTTTTATAAATTTGATGTCGTCTTTGGTTCAATATCATCCGCGTAGTTTTCGTGAATTTCGTTATGTTTATCCTGTCATTAGTCGTCGGGCGGGCGGGCTTTCGCTTGGAATAAATTTAAGTCCGAATGGACAATGTAATTTCTCGTGTGTTTATTGTCAGGTAATCGCCGAAAACGGACGTCAACGAATCGATACAAAATCTGAATCCGATTTAATCGATTGCGATTGCAATTGCATTGAATCTGAACTCTCTCAACTTATCGGCATGATCAAAAGCGGCGACCTCTTTAAAGACGAATGGTTCTCCCGAGCGCCGGCAGAAAAAAGAATCTTGAAAGATATTGCATTCAGCGGCGATGGCGAACCGACTTTGTCTCCAGCTTTTGACGAAACAATCAACCGCGTCGTCTCTGTCCGAAAACGACTCTGTAACGAGTCGACAAAAATCGTATTGATCACAAACGCCACGATGCTGCACGTTAAACATGTTCAAGACTCGCTCGAAACTATGCTCAAAAACAACGGAGAAATTTGGGCAAAACTCGACGCAGGAACGCCGGAATATTTTAAAAAAATCGCTCGATCCGCTATAAAATATGAAAAAATCTTAACCAACTTAAAAGAGCTGACAAAAAAATTTCCTGTTGTTATTCAATCTTGTTTTCTTTCTATGCACGGCAAAATTCCTGACGAATCCGAAATCAGACAATATGCGCAACGACTAATCGATCTGCAATCGAACAATAACAATAACAACAATACCAGCAACAATATTATTCGCGTTCAGATGTACACGGTCGCGCGAAGCACGCCTGAATCTTGGGCATTGCCTATTTCCAACGAACAACTTGACTCTATCGCCGAAACAGTCCGCAAGTTGACCGGTTTACAAGTCGATACGTTTTATTCGGCGTGATTCAATAAATTATCAACGTTTTTTTGTTACGTTAATTCGCGTAATAGAATTTTTGTACGAAAAATATCATGTTAAAAAATTTACCATTTAATAATCCGATATTGACGGCGTCGGGAACATTTGGCTATGCTCGCGAGATGTCCGGCGTGTTTGAGATTTCTCGTCTTGGCGGAATTATTCCCAAAACGGTAACGCTGTTTCCGCGAGCAGGAAATCCGCCGCCTCGAACTTTTGAAACGGCGTCCGGTTTGCTAAATTCAATCGGACTAGACAACGACGGCATCGATGATTTTATTGACGCAAAATTGCCGTATCTGCGGACAATCGGCACAAAAATAATTGCCAGCGTTGCTGTTAAGAGTTCGGACGAATGTTTAATTATGGGCGAGAAATTACAAACGGCAGAAGGAATCGACGCGATAGAGTTAAACGTATCTTGTCCGAATGTTAGCGGCGGCGTGGATTTCGCCGGAGACCCGAAACTTTGCGAGCGAGTAGTTTCGTCGTTTTGTCGAGTGTTAGCGTTGCCGTTGTTTGTCAAGTTATCGCCTAATTTTTTTAATATCGGCGAGGTTGCCAAAGCCGCAGAATCAGGCGGCGCGAGCGGAATTTCGGCGGTGAATACGTGTCTTGGTTTAGCGGTAGATTGGCGGAGAAGGCGTCCGCGATTGGGCAACGGATTGGGAGGTTTGAGCGGACCGGCAATTAAACCAATTGCTTTACGATGCGTGCATCAAGTTTTCAAAGCGGTTAAGATTCCGGTGATCGGTATTGGAGGAATCGAAACAATTGACGACGCTATGGAATTTTTTATCGCCGGTGCGTCAGCGATTCAAATCGGAACGGCAAATTTTTTCAACCCCAAAGCCGCAACAAAAATCCTAGATGAACTCCCTATCGCTCTAGCTGAACTAAAAGCTAAAAGCATTACAGAAATTATAGGAACGCTTGATATCTAGTTGTATTAGTCGTAGTTGTAGTTGTAGAGGATCAGGTAACCGTTCACGCACAAGAGGAAAATTTCCTAAGCCCTGAAAGGGCGTAGGATTTTTTCTTTTGAACGTGAACGGTTACTCAAAAAAATAATATGGTTTTTAAAAAAACCGTGAATGGTTACAGGATCAATTTGTTCACTATGTCCCTTTAAAAAAACGTAACCGTTCACGGGTTTTAAATTCGGAATTATTTTTAAACACGGATTTTCACGGATTTTTTTGGTGAATACAGATAAACACGGATAAGACAAAAGTGAATTTACAACGAACACAATTATTTAATTTATTTTAAATATTGGTAATGTTTACAAAGCGTCATTTGCATTATCCGCGATTATCTGTCCAATCCGCTATTATCCGTGTTTAAAATTCCCCCAACTATCCGTGTTTAAAACCGTGAACGGTTACTATTCCACAGATATATTATTTCAAAAAAAATGTTTTTTTTCATTCCTTGTCAAGTTGGTGCGGAGCGGGTTTTGAAAGCTGAGATTGCCGAGCTTTATCATTTTAATAGTGCGTTTTCGCGTCCGGGTTTTGTTACGTTTAAAGTTCCAGACGAGTTGTCGTCTTATGACGCGATTCGCGAGACGACGTCTCAAGTGGCGGAGCGATCAATTTTTGCTCGTATGGTTTCGTTTTCGCTTGGCAAGTTATCTTCGGAGAATTTGGTTGAATCGGTTTGGGGTCTTGTTTCTCCGACGCAATATTTTATCAATCGGGTGCATGTTTTTTGTCGAGACGAATTCGTGCCGGGTCAAAATGGATTTGAGCCTTTTGTTCCGGCAGGGTTGATTGAGTTGCATCGCGAGATAGTAAGGTTATCTCCGCGACCGAAGTTTTTGGGCGTTGACGCCGAGCAATTTAATCGACCGGCGATTGCGGGTGAAACGGTGTTAGATGTGGTTCAAGTTGACGTTGATTTATTTTTTGTTGGCGTACATTTTGTTAAGGAAAATTCGCCGATACATGCTTTGTATTCGGGCGGCATTATTCCGATAGAGTTTCCGGCAGACGCGGTATCTCGGGCGTGGTTGAAATTTGAGGAGGGTTTAAGATGGTCGAGATTTCCGATTGATTCGAATTCATGTTGTGTTGACATTGGTTCGTCTCCGGGCGGCGGGTCTCAAGTTTTGTTATCGAGGGGTGCTGAAGTTTGGGGAGTTGATCCGGCGGAAATGTCGGAGATTGTTTTGAATAATCCGCGATTCAAGCATATTCGAGGAAGAATAAATCAGACGCGGCGTTCTTTGTATAAAAAAGTGCAATGGATAATTGCCGACATGAATGTCGCGCCAAAATATACGTTGGACGTTTTAGAGGATGTCGTAAAATTTAATTCAAAAATAAGAGGAATGTTATTTACGTTGAAATTATCTCAATTAGAGTTATCAAGAAATATCCCGCAATTTCTAAAACGAATAAAAAGCTGGGGATTTGAAAAAGTCAAAGTCAAACAACTAGTATTCAACCGACAAGAAGTAATGGTCGCCGCAAAAAAACAGTAAAGATACTTTGTAACCGTTCACGCAAAAAAGAAAAATTTTCGTAATATAGCAGTGGACTATTTTTTTGTAATATATCAGTAGAAAATTTATGTTAGCCCCGCAGGGGCGAGATGTGCATAACCGGCGGTGTAGCGCAGCGTAACCGCCGGTAAACGCCCCACAAACCGAAAGTCCCGC
>JAITAZ010000575.1 GCA_031283825.1 Planctomycetaceae bacterium
ATCGGCAACGTATCAATACTCCACTTGACATTATTCTGCGGCGTCAACTCTCCTCCGTTTGTGCTTGAGATATACTTCGCCCCAATCGGAATCGTTACCGTCAAGTCAAGATTTTTCGCGTCCGCATTGCCTGAATTTTTTATCTTCACAATAAACTCCGCCGGAGAACCTACAAATTGCGTCTCCGCCGTTTCAACTTGCATCGTAACTTCAGGACGCAAAATTTTTACCTTCTTCGCGATTTTTGCATTAACTCCGTAAGAACCGTTTGCCTGAATGTTAATATCAACGCTTCTCTGCTGCTTGCCCGCCCACACGTCAACTGCAATCGCTTTTTCCTCGCCCGCTTTGATCAACGGAAACGTATGTTCTTTCATCGCCGAACCTGTTTCTAACAACTCTAACTTAACTTTTTCCGCGTCGCCGCTGCCGATATTTCTCACAAAAAGCGTGTACGCAACTTGCGTCCCCCACATGATTTCATTCGGTCCTTGCAATTCCATTTCAATTGCCGCTTCTTCGACTAAAATTGTCGTTGTTGCGTGCGGCTTGTGAAAATCGTAAAGAATTTTCAAGTCGATAACTTTTCGCTCTTGCGGAGTGAGTAATAATTCTAGTAATTCTTCCTTGTTCGATTCAAGTTGACCAATAGTCCAGATGAAATCGCGCGAGCCGGATTTGGCATTTTCTTTTTTGATTTCAGTTACGCCCGAACTTAACGCCGACAAAGAAAATTTTATCCAACTTGGAATCTCAATTGTCAACGTAACTTGTTCGGCAGACGCGCCGCCCTTGTTGCTAACGCGAATTCGATACTTCGACTCGCGTCCGACAATAACCCGCGACTCGCCTTCCGTCTCGACTTCAATCAACGGACTAACGGTTAGCTTTCGTGATGAAATCGCCGCTTTTTGGTCGGCGGGTTGTCTGTTGCCGGACGAAACGTTAGCACCGATATGGGTTGAGTGTCCGGCAGTTTGATGAGACGGCGCAGCGGGAATATTCCAACCTTTTACCAGATGATTACCAGAGGTTGCTACGCCGAGTTCGTCTTCGGTTCGATGTAAAGTTGTTCTTTCGTAAGGCGAGTTTTGACTCGACGGCGAAAAAGGTTGACGATTACCGGCTTCGATGTTCCATGTTCCGCCGATGTTAGGTTCAAATTGTTCTTGGCGGTAGTTTGGTCGAGCGGGCGTCGTTCTTTGAAAATCATTGTATGTTGAATCGTCGTAAAAGTCTTGTGGTTCTCCGTTTGGTCGTGGCGCGGCGGGGTATGAATTTCTATCGATACGATTTGAGTAAGGATCGTTTTCGTTGCTGTTACGTTCAACATTTCGCATTGGGCTAAAAATTTCGTTTCGCATGACCATTAATCTTTCGTAAGAAGTTTTTTCTCCGTTGTTGTCGAAGTATCCATCGCCGATTGGTGCAACGCGGGCGGATTGACCTGTTCGGATCGGCAATGTCGGCGAGTTGACACGGCTAGGCGAATCGTTGCTTGGAGGGTCGTTGATCGTTGGAGCGTCAGGTTGTAAATCTTTCAGCGATACCGTCGCAGGTTTAGGCGGAGTAATCGGTTGAGCCGGAGCAATCGGACGAGTTCTGTTTATGTTGTTTGGATCGTTGTTGACATTATTTGTGTCGTCGTTATTTTCTTCTTCTGAATCGTCTCCTAATATTGTTCGTCGGATGCGTTCAAATAGTCCGGCGGATTTTTTGGTTTCTTTTTGACCTAACGCATTGAAATAATAATCGTTATCGTTGCGTTGAATATTCTGTTTAGTTTGCTTATTATTCTGTTGAATGTTTTGTTGAATACTTTGTTGTTTATTTGTTTGAATATTCGCTGTAGAAACGTTTGAGTTACGAACTATAGGCGAGTTACTTTTCGACAATACATTCGACGATGTAGGCGTTGTTGTAGAAATCGGCGGCGTAGAAGTAGAATTCGTAGCGGAATTATTAACGGAATTATTAGTTGTGTCGGAGTTGGTATAATTCATTGCGGAGGTTGAAACAGGTTGCGGCGGCAACGGCAACAGTTTGGGGGATTGGGCGAATGTCATCGGATTAAAAATATTCAACCCGAAAAGAATCGCAAAAATACCCGCAGCAAACTTGACGGAAATCAATTTAGTCAGGTAACGTTCCATTTCTGAAGTCCTCACTTTAAAACTCATGAAACTATTTGGGGGGAATAAAAATTACAAAAACTCGGTTAAACAACCATTGATCGTTGATCAATGATTGCTTACTGAATAGTTGTAAAACTCGACTTATTTTAACAATGTTAATTTGGATAAAATGCGTCAAAATAAATCTGATAATCTAGTGAAATAAGGAAAAATACAAAATCTATTCATCTTAATCAATAAAACGAATACAGGTTTCATCTGATTATATCGACTTTAATGACAATAGGGATTAGTTGACTTTTCAGATTATTCCGAATTTATTGAGAAAAACAGTTTTTTCTAAAATTCGGAATTCGGAATGCGGAATTTTTTAAACGCGGATAATAAGGGGGATTTTTAAACGCGGATAATTCGGATTTGACAGATATTAGCGGATAGGCAAATGATGATTTCATATTATAGAAGTCAATAATTTTAAAAGGAGATAAAAGAGGGAAAGCAAGAAATTATTAAATACTAACTCTCAATAAATAAATCTAAATAAACAACAATATAATTTATTAACTTTAAAATCATCATTTGCCTTATCCGCTAATATCCGTCAAATCCGCTATATCCGCGTTTAAAAAATCCCCCATTATCCGCGTTTAAAAATAATTCCGCGTTCCGCATTCCGAATTTCTCCTTGTGATTGTTATAGAGATTATAGTCGTTATAATTAGCGCGTTCCTTGTAATCGTATCTTTTGGGTAAAGTTGATCGGTATAAAAACAACTTGTCGATAACCGATAAGATACGCCAAATTGTAACGACAAATTTATATTGCGAATTAGAATCGTAATAATTGTAGATTTGTCGTTTTTTTAGAATTTAAACTGCTTGCGATTTTATTTTTTTTGATTCGACTCGCGTTTAGAATTGTAAAGTTATAAAATCAAAGCAGCGTAACTCGTAACGAATTTTATCAATTTCGATTATTCGTTACAAAAATTATTGATTGCGTTATACGCTCGTACTATAAATTCGGCGGCTCTAACCGAAACCGAAACGAAAAGTACGGACAGTTTAAAAAGGGGAAATTCAAATGGATATGTCTTTGATCGCAGAGTTCGTTCAGGAAGCTCGCGAATATATAGAGGAAATAGAACCTACATTGATCGAAATCAATAACGGTAGCGAAAGCGCAGCTGGCGCAGTCGATTCTGAACTGATTAACTCGGTATTCCGACTTTTTCACTCGATGAAAGGCGGCGCGGGATTTCTTGCTTTGGCAACTGTCGTTTCCGTAACGCACGAAGCCGAAACATTACTTGACAAAATCAGAAACGGAAAATTAAGCTTAACCGTACAAATCACCGCAACTCTGTGTAAAGCTCTCGACCTGTTCCGCGAAATGCTTGACCATATCGCAGATACAGGAAACGACGAAGGCTTCACCGCACCAGCATCCGCTATCATTACCGTACTAAAAAAACACGTCGCAAACGAACCCGTTACCGAAAACGAACTCGCAAACCTACTCGCTGAAGTCGGAGGAAATATCCCAGATTCAATCAACGAAATAAATTCAACTCCAACTCAAACGCAAGCTCAAACTCCGGCTCCGGCTAAATCGGCGACTCCTAAATCTGAATCCGACGATTTATCTTTCGACATTCTAAAAGATGAACCAATCAAAACGCCAATTCCAATTTCAGAATTAAAATTCGATTCCACACAAGAATCAACTCCCGAACAAACGACTACTCCGACTTCAACTCCGACTCAAACTCCGACTTCAACTCCGACTCCGTCAACTCCGCCGAGTCAAGAATTAAACGCCGAAACGGAATTGACAACTCTACAACTTTCACCCGAAATGAGACACGGATTCGTCGCCGAAGCCACCGAACAACTCGACGCCGCCGAACAAGCTCTACTGCTCGTCCAAGACGAAACAACGCCAGACCCAACCGAACCGCTCAAAGATTTATTCAGATATATCCACAGTTTCAAAGGAAATTGCGGATTCATGGGACTAGTCGATTTAGAACATCTAAGCCACACAATGGAAACGCTGCTAGATAATTTACGAAGCGGAACTATCAAACCAGACGCAAATATAATCGGAAAATTACTAGGAATGGTTGACATCTTACGCGAAGCGACAAAAGATATTGAAGAAGGCGGCTCGGCTCATGTCAAAGATTTACAATCGCACATCCAAACAATAAATACACTGATGGGATCAACTCCAACCACAACTTCAACCTCAACCCAAACGCCGACCTCAACTCCGACGCCGACCTCAACTTTGTCAACATCAACATCGCCGACAACTACGACTGTAACATCGACTCCAACGTCAACGTCTGTGCCGCCAGCAGCGGTAACTGCAACTCCAGCGCCGCCGACAATTGATACTTCTAAACAAGTGTCGTCTCCGCAACTTCAACTTTCCGACATTTTGCCGGCAGAGAAAGTTGCGTCTCAACATTTGTCGTCGTCAGCTGCAACAGGAACGGCGGCAGGAACAAGCGGCGCTGCCGGAGCTGCCGGAGCAAGTAGCGGGTCTAAAGCAAAACAAGACATCCGAGTCGATTTACATAAACTTGACATTTTGATCAATCTTGTCGGCGAGCTTGTGATTGCAGAGTCGATGGTAACGCGATGTCCGGCGGTGGCGCATGTCGAAGACGAATATTACAATCGAGCGAAACATCAGCTGCGGCGAATATGCGACGATTTACAAGACGTTGCAATGTCAGTTCGGATGATTCCGTTGTCGGCGACTTTTCGGAAGATGATTCGACTGGTTCATGATCTTGCGACGAAAACCGGCAAACGTATAAAGTTGAATCTTGTCGGCGAGGACACGGAAGTTGACAAAACAGTAATCGAGCAGATAGCTGATCCGTTGGTTCATATTGTGCGAAACAGTTGTGATCACGGTGTCGAGTTGCCGGACGAGCGGATAAAAACGGGCAAGTCGGACACGGGAACGGTAACGCTTGAAGGTCGGCATGAAGGCGGCGAGGTGTGGATTATTATTAAAGACGACGGACGCGGTTTGAATAAAGAAAAAATAATCGCGAAGGCGTTGGAGAAAGGACTTGTAGGAACTGATGTTCGTGATTGGTCGGATGATCGGGTTTTTAAGTTGATATTTGAACCCGGTTTTTCGACGGCGGACAAGGTAACGGACGTTTCGGGTCGTGGTGTTGGGATGGACGTTGTCAAGAGGAACATTGAAAAGTTGAATGGTCGAATAGACATTGCGAGTAGAGCCGGCGAGGGTTCGACGTTCACGTTGCGGATACCGTTGACGCTTGCGATTGTGGATGCAATGTTGGTGCGGGTTGGCGATGGCAAATATATGATTCCGACGTTATCGATTCGCGAGAGTTTAGTTCCGACAATGAAACAAGTTACAGTAACGCCGGAGGGTCGAGAGATTTTGCGTTTGCGTGAAGAGATGGTGCCGATAATTCGTTTATATGACGTTTTTGAATGCAAGCCCGGCGCGGAGAGATTAAAAGATGGAATATTGATAGTAGCGGAGGATGGCGGACATTCGTTTGCGTTTTTTGTTGATGAGATTATTGGTCAGCAGCAGACAGTGATCAAGGGATTACCGGATTACATCGGCGAGGCGAATGGATTTTCTGGTTGCACGATATTGGGTGATGGCACGGTGAGTTTAATAGTTGACGTAGGCGCGGTGAGTCAGATGTCTGGTTCGTATTCGGCGTCTCCGGTAAACAAGTTCCAGCTCTGGGAAGACAATTTGGAATCTAACTCGCATCATGTTGACGTCTCATTCAACGATCTAGAAAGCGTAGTAGAAATGGCGTAAAAAATAATAATTGACAAAATAATCAAGAAAGCAAAAAAATTGTAATTATTCAGCCGCAGCTTTTTAAGGGACGTTAGGGACAGGAGGGACATTGGGGACATCGTTGTTTACAATCGGAAATTAAAGACTCAAAAAAACGTTGCTCTTGAGTTTTTTTTCAATCAGATTTAAACCAAAATGTCCCTAACGTCCCTTAAAAAATGCGACTGAATATTTGTAAAAAATATGAATAATCTATTTCCAACATGGAATCCAACAATTATCAAGCGAGTCGAAAAAAGCGATATTGAAAGTAGTACGTCGCCTTTTTTAGTTGTAACAGATCGCGGTAAAGGATATTTCAAAGTATTGGGAAATAACGAAGGACCTCGTGTTTTAGCGTGTGAGTATGTTGGTACTTCATTGGCAAAACTTTTGGGATTATCTACATTCGAGTATTGTCTTTTTAATTTTTCAGGTCAACCAGAAATTGAGTTCTCCAATGGTTACAAAGCAGAAAGCGGATACGGTTTTTTATCGAAAGCCGAATCGGGAAATACTTGGGACGGGACGCAACTTATGCTTGAAACTATAATAAATAAAGAAGATATTACAAAATTAGTTTGTTTAGATACTTTAGTTAGAAATAAAGATCGATATTTTCCGCGTTCAAATAACAATGTCAAAAGTCGTAGAAATTATGATAATGTTTTTTTAAGTAAGCAATCAAAAAAGAAAACTATACTAAAGGCTTTTGATTTTACTCACGCCTTTAATTGCGGACGCGATTTTACGATAAATTATGTAAAAGATGAAAGTATCTTTGGACTATTCCCTGAATTTAAAAATTATTTTAATTTAGACGTAGCAACGGAATTTTGTACAAAACTTAAAACGATTGATAAACAAAGTATTTCATCCATTGTTGAAAAAATTCCTAGCGAGTGGGATATTAAACATTCGGACAGCGTTCGTTGGATTGATTTCATTTTATGTCGCGCCGAATTTGTTTCAGCAAATTTTATTAGATTGTCGAGGTTGCGGAATTGTAGTCAACAACTTTTATTAGATTTTGAAAAGGTATAAAAACAATGCAAGGTTATTATAGTCTTATACAATATTGTCCTGATTTTACTCGGTTAGAGGTTTGTAATTTGGGTTTATTGTTGTATTGTCAGGAATGTAATTATTTGAGTACGAAGATGACTCAAAATTTTGCGCGAATCCATGCGATTTTTGGAAGAGAGCATAGTTTAGATTACGTTCAGACATTTGCAAAGAGCTTTGTCAATCGTATTGATTCTGAACGTGAAAATATTAAAAGTTTGGAGAGTCTTAATAAATTTATTTCGCGGCGGGCAAATAATTTTCTGATTACATTGCCTCGTAGTATAAATATAATTAGCGATCCGGCTCAAGAACTAATCGCGTTATTCCAAGAGATATTCAAAGAGTCGGCAGAACCTATTAAAGTGAAACGTTCCTCAATTGAACAAAATTTTTTAAAAATGCTTCGGAGTAAATTGAAATCTAAGTTTGACGATTTTATTATTCGGTCTTTACCTAAAATTGCAGTTCCGATTCCGGGTGTGCATCGTGAAATACGACCTTGTGCAGGTTTTATGAATGGTTTTTTTAATATAATTGTGAAAGAACGATTCACTCCCCAAGACGCATTTAGAAAAATGAGTTGCGATACGATTATTGGTAAATTTCTAACTACCGAAAAAAATAAAATATGGGGCGAACAACGACTGATTATTTTAGCCGACTTCGACAGTAATCATAATGAAGTAATAGAACAACTGAAAGCGTTTCGTCCAATAATGCAATCAAATGACGTAGAAATATATACAGACCTCCAACAAATCACGACCAAAATAATCAAGGAAGCAAAAAAATTACCAGAAAATTTACGTAAAATTACATTAACTACTCAGCCGAATTTTTTAAAAGACCGTAGAAACATTTTGATTTAAATCTAACTAAAAAGACTCAAGAACAACGTCTTTTTGAGTCTTTAATTTCCGATTTAAAACAATGACATCCCTCATGTCTCGTAAAAAAACTTCGACTGAAATAAAATTTATCAAGGACTATTTTATGAATTGGAGAGAACGAATATTAGTCAGCGTTGAGATTTGTCATGGCAAACCGTGTATTCGTGGAACGCGAATTATGGTTTC